>CAMLPA010000263.1 GCA_946481605.1 uncultured Flavihumibacter sp.
AACCTTTCGCTTTCTTATGGGCAGGTAATCGGTAAAAGCCGTATCTCGGCCAACGTTCGCGGACAGGTGGAAAGCACTACTTCCGAAACTGTCGGTTTTTCAGCGGTAGGCTTTCCTTATGGCACCAATGGTAATCCGGCTTTCGCTTACGGTTATATGCCTTTCAGTACGCCGGCATCTTTAAAACTGAAGAGCCGTGGTGTGGGACTTACCACCAGCATCAACTATGTTTTTGCCAATCGTTTTATGGTGGATGGGGTATATACATTGAGTGGTGCGAGCGCTTTCGGCAGCAACAAAAGGTTCAAGCCGTTCATGTCGGTTGGCCTGGGCTGGAACTTGCATGAGGAAGTGTTTTTACGTGATGTGGAATGGCTGGAAGTTTTTAAACTGAGGGGAAACATCGGGTATTCCGGCAACCAGAACCTCGGCAATTTCACTTCCGTATCTACTTACGCATACGAGGGTACAGGCAGTAATTATTTTGGTCAGGGCTTATCGCTGGCCTCCCTGGGTAGTCCTGACCTGGAATGGTCACGTACACTGCAAGGTAGTTATGGCGCTGAGTTCAGGCTGCTGAATAACCGCGTAAGCGGTACGCTGGAATATTTCAGAAAACTTACCGATCCATTGTCTGTAGGTGCTGAAGGTACTGTTCCTGCATCCGTAGCGCTCAACAACAACTATGTGATTAACGTGGGAACCCTTACCACCACCGGGTGGAACCTGAACCTGCGTTTCTCTCCTGTATATGACCTGAAAAGAAGGATCATCTGGTCCATCTCTGTTTCTGGGGTAAAAAACAACAGTGTATATGGCGGCTTCGCCAATAAATTACAATCGCTCAATAAAGCGGAGCAGGACAGCAGGGGACTGAACCGTTATTATGATGGATACAGCCCGGACGATATGTGGGCAGTACGCTCACTGGGCATAGACCCGGCTACGGGTTATGAGTTGTTCCGGAAAGCGAACGGCGATATCTCCTTCATATATGATCCTGCGGATATTGTGCGTGTGGGCAACACCCGGCCTAAAGTTGAAGGGATCTTGAATACCTCTTTCACTTACAAAGAATTTACATTCAATGCCAATGCGCGCTACAGGATAGGCGGTTATGTTTTCAACAGTGCTGTATATACGAAGGTGGAGAATGTTGGTAATTCAGTGCTCGGACCTGGACCAATGGGTTTTGCGGTTATCGGGAACCTTGACAGGCGCGCTTTGTACGACAGGTGGCAGCAGCCGGGAGATGTGCGCGAGTTCAAGTCTGTCCAGCTTTTCGGGTTCACGCCCATGTCTTCAAGATTCATTCAGAAAGACAGTCACTTCATCGGAGAGTCATTCAGCGTTTCCTGGAGAACGAATGCTGCCTGGGTGCAAAAGCTGCACCTGCAGGGGGTGGGGGTAAACTTTTACCTGAATGATATTTTCCGGGTGGAAACGGTGCAAACTGAACGCGGACTGGATTATCCGTTTTCAAGGTCTGCCGGACTGAGTGTTAATCTTTCCTTTTAATTCCTAAACCAACTGATCATGAGTAGCAGATATCTTTCCGCGTTTTTACTGGGCGCGGTCTTAATGCTGGGAGGTTGCAAAAAATACCTTGATGTACAACCGGAAACCTCTTACACAGAGAACCAGGTGTATGGCAGTGAATCGGCGCTGATTCAGGCTTTCAATGGCTTGTACCTGGATATGGCTGCCCGGCCACTGTATGGTTCGTTCCTGAGTTCTACTGTAATTGAACTGATGGCGCAGCGCTTCAAGCCTGTTGTGAATGGATCGCTGAACCTGAGCTGGTTTGTAAGCTACAACTACAATGCGGAACATGCTTCGCTGGTGCTGGATACGATATGGCGAAAGGCTTACAGTACTATTCTTGCCACCAATGTGTTTCTTTCCAAAATTGACAATTCAGTGGGCGCTAAAGTGATTTCAGCGGACAATGGCAACCTGCTGAAAGGGGAAGCGCTGGCCATCCGGGGAATGCTTCATTTCGATCTGCTGCGTTTTTATGGGCCGGTATATGCCACTGCTGGGGGTGATCCCGCCATTCCGTACTACACGGAGGCCGATGGCAAAATGCAACCCATACTTTCCGGTACAGCAGTGATGGAAAAGGTGTTGACTGATCTTACAACAGCTAGGCAATTGCTGGCCAACGATCCGGTGATCACAAAGGGAATATCGTATGAGCGCGATTTCTACAGCAGTGCACGCAACCAACGTATGAATTACTTCGCGGTGAGGACGCTCCTCGCCAGGGCTTATTTATGGGCAGGTAAAAAGGCGGAAGCAAATGCTGAAGCAAAAGCTGTACTGGATGAAGGGGAAAAATGGTTCCCCTGGGTAGGTGCTGATGCGGTGAACAATGCGGCCAACCCAGACAGGGTTTTCTCTACTGAAATACTCTTCGGTGTAAATACCCCGCAACTTTACAACAACTACGATTTCTTCTTTAACCCCGCACTCACCGACCAAAGCATATATGTGCCGTATGAAGCCCGTTTCACGGAAGTTTTTGAAGGTATGCTCCAGGATTACCGCGTGGTACAAACCTGGCTCACGGGGTCAGGAAAAAATTACCGCACTTTCTACAAATTCGCTCCGCTTGCAACCGGGAACAACTGGCAATTCCTACAGCCCTTGTTGCGCAAATCGGAACTTTACCTCATCCTGGCAGAAACCGAAACTGATCCCGCCAGGGCGCTGGACTTCCTTAATACCGAAAGACGCAGGAGGGGATTAGCTGCCTTGCCTGGCACGGCATCCCTGCCCGTTGAAATCAGGAAAGAATACCAGAAAGAATTCTGGGGCGAAGGGCAACTGTTCTTCTATTATAAAAGGATCAACGCAAACAATGTACCTATGGCCGATCTTCCTTATCCATGGGCTACTGTTGAACCTGTTTACAAAGTGCCATTGCCCGTTTCAGAAACGTCTACCCGATAATTCCCGACAATTTATAAACCAGGAACGATGAAAATATTCAACCGTTTATTTGTAACCTTTTTCTCTGCCATGGTGTTGTGCGCCTCCTGTAAAAAGGAGCGCCTGCTCACCTATGAGGCGCAGGATAATATATACTTCAACATGATCGTGGGAGCGGATCCTTTGAATGATAATCTTGGGCGGTATGCTGATTCATTAGGATATACCTTCGCTTTCAGCCCATCCTCCGTAAAAGACAGTCTAGTAGGTATTCCCGTATCCGTTACCGGCTCCCCTACTGCGAAGGACCGCTCTTTCAAAGTATCGGTGGACCCGTCTTCAAGTGCGGTAATCTCCACACATTATGAGTTCCCCGTGGCGTTTACCCTGCGTGCAGGTCAATTAACTGATTCCGTTTTCGTAAAGCTGAAACGCGCACCGGACCTTGCGTCAAAAACAGTGACACTGGTATTGCGCCTGGAAGAGAATGAAAATTTTGAAACCAAAATAAAGTTCAAACCACGCAATCCCAGAGAAGCCACCTCAATAGACGGAGATACGGTATGGGTGAATACTTTTAAGATAAGCCTGACGGATATGCTGGGTGCCGGCCCGTTCTGGAATGACTACTATTATTCTTATTTCGGAGACTTCAGCGAGAAGAAGGTGAAGTTGTTGAACCAGGTTGCAGGTATGCCGCTTAATTTCTGGTCCACGGCCATTACTACCGATCAGCAAATGCTGGATGCCACTTACTACGGGGTGTTCATGGCGAGATACCTGAAAGACCAGGCCTTCGCCGGAAATACCGTCTTCGAAAGCGATGGCACCACACCCATGACGATGGGGTACCGGTTTCCGTAACGCACCTATTTTATGTCATTCTTAAAGTTTTAACATGAAGCGCTTATATATTCTCCTGTTGTTCTCTGCGCAGCTTAGCTGCCTGCTCTCCTGCTACAAAGATGAAGGTAATTACGATTACAAAGACATCAATAAAATCAGTTTTAGCGGCATAGACCCCAATGCCACCGTGCCTGTTTTTATTGGTGATACGCTTTCCATTACCCCAGTTGTAAACAGTTCCATGCCCAATGGGAACAACTACAGTTATGAATGGTCCTTATTCAGAGAGGGGGTGGGTGAAAAAATAGTGTCCGGAGAAAAGAACCTGAAAATAAGGATCAATGAATTGCCCGGAACCTACACCGTGCAGTACAGGGTTACGGATAATGGTACCGGTGTGCTGTTTCATACCAATACTACCTTGCTGGTGCGCACCAATGTATATGAAGGGTATATGGTGCTGAGCAATGTGGAGGGGAAATCGAGATTGGATATGCTTTCGTACGATGGCATAGCCGGCACCTTCACGCAGTTTACCGATGTGTTGGCGAAAATGGGGTCCTCACTTCCGGAGCAGGGTGCGCCGCTGAAAGTAGTATGCACCAGGGTTACCAACGCATTCAGTTATTCTGACTCTACTTTCGGTATTTATCTTTTAACAGCAACAGGAACCAACCGCCTCCACCCTGAAACATTTGACTGGAGGCCAACCTATAACATCAGGTATGAAATCGCGGGCAACCTCTCCCCGGATTTTAAAGCGCAGAACATGATCTGGGACAGCTATCTCTATTTTGTGCCGATCTTTCTGTGGTCCGATCATAATTTTTACCTGCGCGCTGGCGGAATGGTGCCCGTTTACAACCTGCCGGTTAATAAATATGTTGGCAAGCCTGCGTTTAAAGCCGCTCCCTACGCTACTTCCAACGGTTCCGATAACCTGATGATGTTTAATGAAGATGACAATTCCTTTGCATTGCTGCGTAGTTTTACAAATACAAATGTGGAAGCGCCGCCCATTGCCTCCAAACCGGGAGAAATTGATTTTCCAGTTGGGAAAGAGCTGGTATATATGGGCAAGTCAGCAACAGGGTTTTCTTACGCTATACTCAAAGATGCAGATGGTACAGGACACCACCTCCTGAAATTCCGGGCGGGATCGCTGCCGGTCTATTACAAACCACTCAAAGGAACGGATATCGATAAGGCCACACATTTCGCGCTTGGCGCAAACCCGGAATATATTTTCTACAGTGTGGGTGGAAAAGTATACGAGTACGATTTGTACCTTGAAAGCAGCAAACTTATGCTGGATAAAGGCGCGGCGGAAATAAGCTACCTCTCCTTCGAGCAGTTTTCGCCCAACAGAAGTCCGGCCACCTATGGTGTATGGTCCAGGTGGCTCACCGTGGGCGTTTATGATCCTTCCGGGAAAAATGGTACACTGGAGCAATACAGTGTTCCGGACGCAAATGAGGCGCTGGTACTGCAAAAACAATGGACAGGCTTCGGAAAAATAACAAGCGTTTCTTACCGC
>CAMLPA010000264.1 GCA_946481605.1 uncultured Flavihumibacter sp.
CGTTTTCAGAAAGCGCACAATGGTTAGAGAACAGCCCGGATGCGGGTTTGATGACGGGGTTGCAGGAAAGGGAGGTTGTTGCAAGCTAGGGTTGTGTTCACGCAATTGATCGAGCTTAGGTCTTCGTATTCAGTGCATATTTTCACGCAAAGAGCGCGAAGAAGCAAAGACGCAAAGCCTTAATTGGATTAATACAGGTTTCAGTACGATAATTTCTTCCCGCAAAGACCCGCTGCTTCCTACTTCGCTCCTCGCAGCCTCGCAGAGCGGTTAAGGTTCTGCTTGCGGAAAGGCTCCTCGGAATTAAGTGAGAATTTCTCGCAATTGCTTCGTGCCTCGCAACGCTACGACGCAACGGCCTGTTGAATGCTCCAATAACTAGCAGGTATTCAGGATGCTGTTTTCATATACCCATTAATGTTTCCTTTTATATTCCTTTTTTCGGGATAAATAAAAAAGAATTGCTGATAGTGCTTCCACAACAAGAAATTAAATCAACCGCCAACGTTGCGCCGTAGCGCCGTAGCGAGAAATAAAAATACACATCTCCAAACTGAAACCGCACCAAACACAAACAACGCTTTGCGTCTTTGCTCCTGCGAGGAACGAAGCAGCGCGCTCTTTGCGTGAAAAACAATACTCACCGCTTCTCCACCCTATCATAGAACCCTCCGAAATTAGCCATCCGCACCCCATCTTCCTTAAAAAACTCTCCAGGAAAACCCATATCTATCGCACTAACTTTATCGAGCCGATCCAACTGCTCCGGAGAAAGCACTACGTTCAGTACACCCAGGTTCTGTTCCAACTGGTGCAGCTTCGTAGCCCCTGCAATGGGAATACATGAAATACCCTGCTGCATCGTCCAGCGGAGGGCAACATGTGCGGGCTCTACGCCCAATTCTTCAGCAATGGCCATTACTTCCTGCGTGATGGCGACACTTCTTTCATTCAGGCGTTTGCTTCCTTCTTTGATGCGACCCGGATCACCTTTAAGGTATTTACCGGTGAGCGCACCTCCTGCCAATGGTGCCCAGGGCAATAGCGTAAGACCAAAATTTTTCGCCATCGGCAACAACTCTCTTTCAGGTGCACGTTGCAGTAAGCTGTACTCCACCTGTAAACCCACGAACTTACTCCAGCCCATCAATTCCGCCATGGTGTTGGCCTGTGCGATTACCCAGGCAGGTGTATCACTGATACCGATATAATTCACTTTACCCATCCGAACAAGATCGTCCAGACCGCGCATCACTTCATCTACTGGTGTGAGGCTATCCCAGATGTGGAGGTAGAGCAGGTCGATAAAATCAGTGTTCAGTCGCTTCAAACTGGCATCCACGCTACGCATCATGTTCTTCCGGTTATTGCCGGAGGCATTTACGTTGGTGGTATTGTCGTAAAGTGAATATTTAGTAGCCACCACAAACTGGTCGCGGTCGCGGGCAATAAATTCGCCGATGATCTTTTCGCTTTCTCCGTTGGTGTAACGGTTGGCTGTGTCCAGGAAATTCCCACCGGCTTCCGCGAATTTTTCCAGGATGGAGAATGATGCTGCTTTGTCGATGCTCCAGGCTTGTCCGGGACCGAAACCCATAGTTCCCAGGCACAGTTCAGAAACTTTCAGTCCGGATTTTCCCAATAATTTGTATTGCATATTGATATGATTATAATGGAATAACAGTGGAACGGAGGGGTTGTTCTTCTCCGAATGGAAAACTATTTACCGAGTTCTTCAGAAAGCCGGTTCATGGTACCTGGAAGTTCGCCACAAGCGGCATTGTTCATGGCAATAGCCTGCCTGTCGTGGAATTGTTGCCGGCATGCTGTCATCAGCGGTAGCATTTTCACCGCTTCTTCCGTGGGAAAAACACTGGTATTCTTGCCCTCATTGGTACGGGTCACCAGTTTTTTTTCCTCCAGTTTTTCGATGAGCCTGGTAATGGTACTGGGGGTAAGTTGTAATTGCACGCTGAGGTGGTTGGGTTGAACACCTGGCTTATCCAGCACAAGGAGCAAGAGGTAGGCGTGGCTGGGAGAAAGGCCCACGGGCTTCCAGCATTCCATGGCCAACTTCTCCACTTTCCGCGCCAGGGCGCCGGAAGCGAAGTACATGCACTCGCAATATTTTGTCTCGGAAACTTTCATCCAGATGCAAAGATACGTTTTTGCCTTTTGTACATGCAAACAGTACCTTTGGGGCATGACATTCAATCCGAATCTCAACAATGGAAGCGGCGGACAGTCTGCAGCAGAACGGGAATTTGAGAACACGATCCGGCCCACGGAACTGGACCAGTTCTCCGGTCAGCCCCAACTGATTGAGAACATCCGCATTTTCATCCGGGCCGCCAAAATGAGGGGGGAAGCGCTGGACCATATCCTGTTTCACGGTCCTCCGGGATTGGGTAAAACCACATTGAGCCGCATCGTAGCCAACGAACTGGGCGTAGCCATCAAAGAAACATCAGGACCGGTGATCGAAAAACCAGGCGATCTCGCCGGACTGCTTACCAGTCTGCAACCCAACGATGTACTTTTCATAGACGAAATCCACCGGCTGAGTACCGTTGTGGAAGAATACCTATATGCCGCCATGGAAGATTACCGCATCGATATCATGATCGATTCCGGTCCCAGCGCACGCAGTATTCAACTTACCCTCAGTCCTTTTACACTGGTGGGTGCCACCACACGCAGCGGTTTGCTTACCGCGCCACTGCTTTCTAGGTTCGGCATTAAATCCAGGCTCGAATACTACAATGCTGAGGTATTGCAACGTATTGTAACGCGCTCTGCCGGTATTCTTCAATCAAAGATCACTTCTGAAGCCGCCAACGAAATTTCCCGCCGGAGCCGCGGCACACCACGTATCGCCAACGGTTTGCTGCGCAGGGTACGCGATTTCGCACAGGTGCTGGGCAACGGGGTAATCGACCTCGCCATCGCGCAACACGCGCTGAAAGCATTGAACGTGGATGAACATGGGCTGGATGAAATGGATAACCGCATTCTCTCCGCCATCATCGATAAATTCAAGGGTGGTCCTGTTGGCATCACCACCATCGCCACCGCTGTGGGAGAAGAGCCTGGAACTTTGGAAGAAGTGTATGAGCCTTTTCTGATACAGGAAGGGTTTCTGAAAAGAACGCCAAGGGGAAGGGAAGCAACGCCGAAGGCTTATGAGCATTTGGGGAGAACGCCGGGGTCGGCGGCGGGGGTGTTGTTTTGAGGAGTATTTTCCGCTGAGACGCCTGTTTAATTTTTTTATGCAATTGCTTCGTTTCCACGCAAAGACGACTGCTTCGTTCCTCGCAGGGGCAAGGACGCAAGGCGTTGTTTGTGTTTGATTTTGATAAATTTCGTTGGCTTTTTTTTCGCAATTGCTTCATGCCTCAGTGTTTCGCAGCCTTGCAGATATAGCGCGTTGTTCGTGTATGAAATTGTTTCTGATGAATTCGGCTGGCCTTTTCATTTAATTTTTTTCTCGCAACGGCGGACTGCTTCCTGCTTGGTTCCTCGCAGTTCGCAGGCGCAACGTTAGACCAAACATTTTGGAGATGCTGATTTTTGGAGTAAGCTTACTTAAAATAATAAAAGATATTTTTATCCTTTATTATTTTTAAGCTTTATCTTTGCTGTGGAAAACGGATTAAACAATTGTACGTGCATGTTTTCGAAAAGTTGTGAATACGCGATCAGGGCTGTAATCTTCATTGGGCTTCGCTCCGGGAACGGCGCTAAAACTGGTGTAAAAGAGATTGCGGAAGAGATAGATTCACCAGTGCATTTTATCGCTAAGATCTTGCAGGAACTGGGCAAACAAGGATTGGTGCAGTCTGTTAAGGGGCCCAACGGCGGCTTCTACCTTGATGCGGCAACGATGAAACGTTCCCTGGCCGATGTGGTGCGCGCCATAGATGGCGATACTGTTTTTTCCGGCTGTGCACTGGGGTTAAAGCAGTGCTCCGAAACTAAGCCCTGCCCTTTGCACAACAGTTTCAAGGCGCTACGCAACAATTTGAAGGAGATGCTGGAAAACGCTACGCTTGGCGCATTCACCGAACAGTTGGAAGAACGGCTCGTTTTCCTGAGAAGAGATGAACCAGCTATAAACAGAAGCCGATGAAACAGATCAGCGACATGGATGATATCCGTTTAATGGTGGATACGTTTTATGGAAAAGTACAACTCGATCCCTTACTGGGACCAATCTTCAACGGAATACTCCACAACAGGTGGGAACCCCATCTCGAAAAGATGTACCGGTTCTGGCAAACAGTATTGCTGGAAGAACATACTTACAACGGCAGTCCTTTCAAACCACATGCACAGTTGTCCGTAGACGCGAAACATTTTGAACACTGGCTCCAGCTCTGGAACGAAACAATCGATACTTATTTTGAAGGTCCTAAAGCGGAAGAGGCCAAATGGCGCGGGCATAAGATGGCGGAAATGTTCCTTTCCAAAATAGAATATTACAGAAACAACGCATCTATCCCACTCCTTTAAATACAGTTGTATGCAGCAGGCAGCCATTCTTCAAAACCTTCAGTTCCATCCCGAAAGAGCACTGCTCACTTCATTGATGGAAACACCTTTTTCCAAAGAGACCAGGATATGCATGAAGGAAAATACTGCACTCAAAAGTCATAAAGCAGCCGCTCCTATTGTTGTTGAAGTAGTGGAAGGAGAAATTATTTTTGAAATGGAAAACGAAGTGCTCACCATGCAGAAAGGAATGCTGGTCAGCCTTGCCGCACATGTGATGCATTCGCTGAAAGCGAACCAGGATAGTGTAATCAGGTTATCCGTTTCGAAGCAGTTGGAACGGCCGGAACCCAAAGGCTGAGCCCGGCCGCTAAAGCCTGTTTATCTTATTACAAATCCTCCGCCGGGCTGTACTTCGATTTCCAGGAGTCCGTTCTTTTTCACATCCACTTCTTTGGAGAAACTTTCTTTGTTCATATCGTCGTTGTACAAACGAACTTTCTTTCCCACGAACATGGGCAGGTTCAGTTTCAGTTTCTTTACGTCTTTTTCAGCGTTAACACCCGCCACATACCAGTCTGCGCCTTTGCGGCGTGCCACCACACTATATTTCCCGGGATAGCCATCTATAAACAAAGTCTCATCCCATGTAGTGGGTACTTTCTTCATAAAATCGATCGCGAACTCAGGGGCATCCGTCAGATTGTTTGGCGTGAGCGCGAACATCTGCACAGGGTTCTGGAACAACACTGCGGTTGCAAGTTGGAACGCATCGGTAGTAAGGCGCTTGTTCCGGTCCTTGTTGCTTCTTACCA
>CAMLPA010000265.1 GCA_946481605.1 uncultured Flavihumibacter sp.
GCTCTGTGCCCTTCGTTTCTGCCACGAAATAGATGTGACGAACTTTCTTTTCATCAAATACAATTGCCCAGTCCGGACTGTAATTCGCAATTGGCGTGGTAATGTGAAAGCTTTTGGGAAGTTTGGCATATACAGAGACCTCCGCACTTTTTTCAAGCGCTTCAGCAAAGCAGGCTTCCGTATCTGAGTCTGTTGTAAGGTAATCGTAGATATGTTTTTTAAGCTGTTGCTGATTCCGTAATACCAGCCGGTCGTTGGTAAAAATAGCCGCGGCATCGTGCTTTTCATCGGTTTTGTGGTAAACGATATTGTGAATAATCAGGCTTGCCTTGGCCTCATTGATCAGGTGGGCGGCATTGGCAATAAACGCTTCCGGATTTGAGGCTACCATATTAAATTTTTCGGGCTTTATAGCCTGAAGAATCTGTACAATGGTTTTCCTGGTAAGGTTAGTATATTTCACTATTTCTCCCACCACATCATAACGATTGTAAGTGGCCTTTGTCAGGAGTTTATGTGTGGCTCTTCCCGTTTCATTGAAGGCGTCACCCTGTTCTAACTGTTCTTTTGTAGTTTTTTCAAGACTCCCGCTTTTTACTTCATAGGTACTTTCGGGAACAAACAGCCTGTTGTTCAGTCTTAGCGTGCTTTCGGTGATAAGCTTCTCCGTATTGAAAGCGACTTCGTAAATTGTTTTCTGACTGATCCTTTTCCAGAGCTCCTGGAATTCCTGCTTGTGAAAATTCGGGTTTAAGGTAACTGGCGCCTGCTGGCGTTCATTTTCTGGTTCAATAGAAGAAGGTGTAAATACGGAAAGCAACAAAAGTTGCACACTATCGCGGAAGGGCTCCAGGTTTACAGGTAATGGGAAAGTGCCTTGTTCCACAGCATTTCTTCCTTGTTCAGTAAACTGATCGTCATCATCAAGAATATCATTTTTATAGAGAAGTTTATTCAACTTTCGTGCGGTGTCCTCATCCAGGCGGAGTTGGTTTCCATCTGCATCAGTCACCATCTTCCCGGTGATGAAATCTACAGAAACCTTCACGGGTCTTCCTTTTAATGTTTCCGCGATTTCAGTTTGCAGACCTTCTGCAAACTGTTCATAACTTTCTGCCGCAATAATGGTGAGCCTGTTAATGTCGTGCACCTCTTCTCCAACGGTTTCAAAATCCTGCCGTATGCCATATTGGTTCACGCACAAACGCATTCCCCGCCCTACTTCCTGCCGCCGCCGGTGCGTGCTGTATCCTGGAGTTGTACCTCCTTTCAACGCACAAATCTGGAAAACATTCGGGTTGTCCCATCCTTCCTTTAAGGCAGAATGTGAAAAGAGAAACCTTACCGGCTCGTTAAAATCAAGCAGGCGTTCTTTATTTTTCATGATCAGATCGAACGCTTCCTTGTCATCGGAATCAACATCATCCGTTTTTTTCGCTTTTCTGATAACCGGGTCGGTGAGTCGTTTCTGTTTATCCATGGAAAAATAACCGTCATGTACTGAAGGTGCTGCATCTCTGCGCAAGTAGTCGGCATACTCCGGAAGAAGTTGTTCTTCCTGTAATAATTCCTGTACCGCCGCCTGGTATTCTTCTTCAAAAACACGTGCATACGCACCGGGCTCAAAACCCCCACCTTCAGGATAAATGCGGTATTTCTCTACAGCATCAATAAAAAAAAGCGACAGCACCTTGATGCCTTTTATAAAAAGTTGCTTTTCCCGCTGAAGATGAGAGAGAATTGTTTCTCTGATCTGAATCCTTCGGAAAGCTTCAACTTCGTTGCCTGCTCCAATCATTTCACCGGCAAACAATTCCTGGCCGTTGATTTCTATTTTGTTGAGGTATCCGTCGATGTGTTGCAGGATACAATGCCCGTACTGAGGCATTTCGCCTGAAAGCTGGAATAGATTAGCGCCCGCTTTGAGTTTTTGACGGACCCGTTTTATTCCGGTTGCCGTTCTCTTTTCAAACTCCACCATTGCCTGCGGATTACCTTTCCCAAGTACAACCTGCTCCAGGTAAAGGTAACCATCAGCTCCAGACACATTCCTGATATTGATTCCTTTTACCTGTATCTTTTTTACCAGTTTCTGGTTGTATGCGTCCAGTGCATCCAGGCGAAAGACTTTATTGTACTCCTGTTTGTGCGTTGCGGAATAACGTAGCGTAAAAAGGGGATGGAAATCCTGCATACTTTCCAGCGTCTTTTCTCCATCAACCGACTGTGGCTCGTCGATAATAAGAACCGGATTCGTTTGTGCGATCACCTCTATTGGGCGGCGTGTTGAGAAATCGTCCAGTTCCATATAAATTCTCCGGGCATCTTTCCCCCTGGCATTAAAAGCCTGTGTGTTGATCACCATCACACTTATATTTCCCGAAGAAGCGAACTGGTCTATGTGCTGGGGATTTGCTGAATTATAGATGTAAGGCCTTATTTTATGGCCGTATATTTCCTGGAAGTGATCCTGGGTTATTTCGAATGTTTTGAACACACCCTCACGTATGGCGATACTGGGAACAATCACCAAAAATTTACTCCAGCCAAACTGCCTGTACAGCTCATACATGGTGCGTATATAGGTGTACGTTTTCCCTGTTCCTGTTTCCATTTCAATGGTAAGATGGCATCCTTCCGTATTGTATTTTGGAAATTCCAGTTTGTCGCTAACCTGAAGGTTATTATCCCGCTGCACCTGTTGAATATTCCGCAAAAGTTGCAGGGGAGAAAGTTCTAACGGCGCATTGCGGTAACCGATGTGCTCCATCAGGTCTTCTTCAAAAGCCAGCGGCAAAACGCCTGTTGCAATATCACGTGCGCGCATTAACAGGTCTTGACCATTTATCACCTGAAAAGCATCTGAGCGGCGTGGCTGACCTTCAAAACATTTTGTAACGGAATCAACCGCACTGAGCTGAAAAGATTGTTTTTTGAATTGCAGTTTCATGGGATCAGATTACACGCATTTCTATAGATGGCTTCAGTTGCTTCAGCAATTGCTTCACGTTCTCTTTGGCTGTATCGTCGGAAAATGAGGCATCACGGAATATGATCCGTTCCACAGCAATGAGGTCGGCACTTTTAATGAATGTTTCGTTGATGCCGGAATCAAAACAGGCCATTAATGTGCCATCGTTTGCGAGCAGCACCTCTTTCCCGGCTACTTCTTTCCTTTCGATCTTTACGGAGAGCGGAAGGCCCAGGCTCAACATCACCTGTACCAACAGGTCCAGCGCTGTCCGGCCGGGTTTAATATTATCCGCAAAAAGTTCCAGCTGATCCTGCTTAAATACTTCCGGGGCATAATACACATCCCTCATATTGCTATCATCGAGGCGAAAAACACGGAACCCATAGTCGATGGCAGCGCCGGTATCTTCTTTTATTTTACGCGCGGCACGCCTGATCCTTTCTTTTCCAATAGCACAGATGTTATCGTATCCTGCTTTGTAAGCTTCGCTGGCCTCCGGTGTTTTTTCGGGTAGCTGTACCATGATAAAGCGGCGTGAACCTCCGTCTTCCGCATTCAATTGCATCACGGCATGGGCCGTGGTGGCAGAACCGGAGAAGAAGTCGAGGATGATGGAGTTGGGGGAAGAGGCGACCTGAGCAATCAGAATCTGCAATAATGACACAGGTTTTGAATAGTCAAACAGATTCCCCCCAAGTAGATTCTGCATAATTTTTGTAGCCTCAGTGTTTAGGCCCACTTTATCGATCAATATGGAGGAGAGAGGGTTTTGGGAACTTTTTAGTTCATGCTGAAATCTTTTCTGCATTGGGCGCCGGGTAACATCTTCTGGGAATATTACACGGTTTTCCCTGATCATTTTATCCATGGACTCTGGAATGAAAGCCCAAACACGATTTGGATTGTAAGGATAAACCTGGTTGGTTGAAGGATCTATTAAATCGTAAGCCTGATTGGGGCGCATTGAAGCAGTCATTCCAACAGTAAGGTCTCCTAATACCCATGGTCCACGAGGATCATTATCTGGATTGGAATAACTCTTAAAGTCTTTTTCGATTCCAGTGAAGCCAATTAACGCTCCTTTTTGATAACATACAACATACTCATGGTCTGTAGATACGTTGTTGTCGGCCATGGCAGAAGAAGCTCTTCTTTTCCATATTAGTTTAGCCACAAAATTCCTTTCCCCAAAAACCTCATCACAAATCTTTCTCAGATTATGAACTTCATTATCGTCAATAGAAATAAAAATCACGCCGTCATCGGAGAGCAGGTTGCGCGCCAGCTTCAAACGCGGATACATCATACTTAACCAGTCGGAATGGTAGCGCCCGCTGTTATCGGGGTTACTTACCAGTCGTTGGTTGTATTCATTGGAGAGTCCGCTTTCTTCCCTGAACAGTTCGCTGTCTTGCGCAAAATTGTCTTTGTAAACGAAGTCCTTCCCCGTATTGTAAGGCGGATCGATATAAATCATTTTTATTTTCCCTACATAACTTTCCTGTAGCAGTTTCAGCACTTCAAGGTTGTCGCCTTCTATGTAAATGTTTTCGGTGGTATCGAAATCAACTGATTCCTCCACTACCGGGCGCAGGGTACGTGTGGTTTTAAGGTTGGCGGCAACAATGGCTTCTCTTTTGCCGGGCCATTCCAGGCGGTAACGCTCTTTGGTACCTTCCACTACTTTTTCGCTTAACTCCTGCCTCAGCAGGTCAAGGTCTATTGATAGTCCCGCCGCTGATTCAGTTGCGCAGTGGGGGAATAAAGCCGCCAGTTTTTGAATATTTTGTTGAATAAGGTCAGGCGAGCTCATGTTAATGTGAATGGGTGAATCGGTCTGGTGCATGGTTTGTTGGGTGATGAGCATCTGAAATAAAAGGTCCTTTAAAAACTTAAAGGGAGTTACTACACATCTGAGCCTGCTAAAATAGGGAGAATTCTCCCTACTCCAATCACCTATAATCCTTTCTTTTTAGGGTTGATTATGCCAGCCACCAGATCTTATTACAGGAATGAGGAATTTCTACGGCAAATTGGATTGAAAATCAAAGCTTTACGAAAGGAGAAAGGTCTCTCACAAGAAGCATTGGCGTTCAAGTGCAACGATATGGACTACTCTCAGATCAACAGAATGGAACGAGGGGTGGTTAATTTTTCCGTGTCTTATTTGTTCATCATTGCAGAAGCGCTGGAGGTGTCTCCTGAAGAGTTGCTCCGTTTCTGATTTACCCTCCCCCAACTCATCCCCCCTTTTCCTCAGTGCAGTCACTGCGGGCCGGGGGTCCCCCGCCACGCGCCCTTCCTGGCCTCGCGGGGATCGTATTGG
>CAMLPA010000266.1 GCA_946481605.1 uncultured Flavihumibacter sp.
AACGACCCGCAGGTGCTCGAATCCTGGCTGAAAGCGCAAAATTTTGCCGATACGGTACTTTTATTCATGAGTTCGGGTAATTATGGTGGATTTAATATCCTTACCTTTGCGCAGCAAATAACAGCGCAATCCCAATAGCACACCAATAACATGTCACTGAAGCTTACCAGGCCCCTGGCTTTCATCGATCTTGAAACTACGGGTATCAATCTTAGTACGGACCGGATCGTGGAGATCGCCATTATAAAGATCACCGTTGAAGGCGAAAAGCAGGTAAAACGGAAGCTCCTGAACCCGGAAATGCCCATCCCCAAAACATCCATTGATATCCATGGCATTACGGATGAAATGGTAAAAGATGCCCCGACCTTTAAACAGGTAGGCAACGAAATCAAGCAGTTCCTGGAGCATTGCGACCTCGGAGGGTACAATTCCAACCGGTTCGACATCCCGTTGCTGATGGAAGAAATGCTGCGCATTGGCCTGGAATTTGACATGAAAGGCAGAAGACTGGTAGATGTGCAGAAGATTTTTCACCTGATGGAACAACGCACACTCAGCGCTGCCTACAAGTTCTATTGCAATAAAAACCTGGAAGGGGCGCACGGCGCTGAAGTAGATGCCACCGCCACCTGGGAAGTACTGGAAGCACAGGTGCAAAGGTACCCGCAACTGGGAGATACCGTTGAATCCATTATCAAGTGCATCGGCGACGACCAGATCGTGGATTTCGCCCGCAGATTTGTAATGGAAAATGGCGTGGAAACATTTAACTTCGGAAAGTACAAAGGTAAACCCGTTGCTGAGGTCCTTAAATCCGAACCCCAATACTACGATTGGATGATGAAAGGTGATTTCCCCCTTCATACCAAGCAGAAACTGACCGAGATCCTTAAAAGAACCCTGTTAAAGAAAGGATAAATATTGCCATTGGAAAAGTTAGTTGTCATACCTACCTTCAACGAGAAGGATAACATCGAAAATATTCTCCGGGCCGTTTTCGGATTGAACCAGGATTTTAATGTACTGGTGATAGACGACAGTTCCCCGGATGGAACTGCTGATATTGTGCGCAGGCTTCAACAGGAGTTTCCCGGTAAACTTTTCCTGGAAGAAAGAAAAGGCAAACTCGGCCTTGGAACCGCATACATCCACGGGTTCAAATGGGCTGTGAACAAAGGCTACGAATACATCTTCGAGATGGATGCCGATTTCTCCCACAATCCAAAAGACCTGCAACGTTTGTACCTCGCCTGTAAGGAAGGTGGCGGACAGGTAGCCATCGGTTCCCGTTACGTGAAGGGTGGGGGCGTGGTGAACTGGCCCTGGGACAGGGTTTTCCTCTCCAGAGGCGGCTCCGTATACACGCAATTGATTACCTGGATGCCCATCAAGGACCCTACCGCAGGGTTCATGTGCTATAAAAGAGAAGTGCTGGAAACGATCAACCTCGACGCCATCCGTTTTGTTGGCTACGCGTTCCAGATAGAAATGAAATTCGCCTCCTGGAAACTGGGCTTCCGCATCGTGGAAGTACCTATCCAGTTCGAGGACAGGAAATTTGGTGTATCCAAAATGAACAAGGGTATTGTGAAAGAAGGTATCCTTGGTGTGTTGAAACTCCGCTGGCATTCCATCTTCAAAAATTACCGCAAACGGGTAAAAACGGATCCTGCTAAGTCTACCCGTAGTTTTTTCCAGGAAGAGGCCCTCGATAAAGCCTGATGAAAAAAGCATTCCTCCAGTTACACACCGCCATTTTACTCGCCGGAGTAACGGGTGTTCTCGGAAGACTGATTCACCTGAACGAAGCATGGCTGGTGTGGTACAGGTTGTTGTTTACTGTGCTCATTTTATGGGCCTTGTATGCCTTTTCGAAAACGAAGACACCTTTAAATGGCAGGGCGATACGTACCATGTTGGGCATTGGCGCCGTGGTGGGCTTACATTGGGTGAGCTTCTATGGCAGCATCAAATACGCGAATGTATCGGTAGCGCTGGTCGCTTTTTCTTCCCTCGGTTTTTTCAGCGCGGTACTGGAACCATTCATCCTGCGTAAGCCACTCTCCTGGATTGAACTGGCACTTGGGTTACTGGCCGTATTGGGCGTAGCCCTGATCTTTCATTTTGATACCCGTTACGAAAAAGGCATTTTGTTCGGAGGCGTGTCGGCCTTTCTCGGTGCGCTTTTCACCGTGCTAAACAAAAAAGTAATGGAACGGCACGATGCCGAAACCGTTACCCGCTGGGAAATGACGGGTGGCTTGCTCACGGTTACGCTCATGCTGCCTTTCTACCTGCCACTCTTCGGATTGGGCCTGGAATGGCCTTCCTTCTCCGATATCGGCTGGCTGATCCTGCTCGCCTGGTGCTGTACGGTATGGGCTTTCAAACTATCTCTTCGCGCACTCGAAAAAATTTCTCCTTTTACCGTGAACCTCAGTTATAACCTGGAACCGCTTTACGGTATATTACTCGCCTTCGCCCTTTTCCAGGAGAACAGGGACCTTAAAGGAAGTTTTTACCTTGGTTCTTCCCTGATTCTGCTGGCCATTGTACTACAGATGGTCAAGGTTTTCGCTGAAAAAAAGCGTTGAGTTCAATCTCCGGCTTGCTTTATATTTGTTCTTCAACCATTACGTACAACACATGCGAAAAACTATGCTGCTGTTTGCGGGGCTGTTTGCTCTTGCGAACTGTGTTTCCGCCCAGAAAAAGCCACTCGACCATTCCGTTTACGACGGATGGCAAAGTATCGGTGAACGTAAAATATCGCCCGATGGCAAATGGGTGGTCTATACCGTGAACCCGCAGGAAGGAGATGGAAAGCTGGTCATCCAATCTGCCAACGGTACTTACTCTAAAACCATTGACCGCGGGTACAATGCAACCATCGTTGCAAACAATAAATTCCTGGTGTTCCGCGTGAAGCCATTTTTTAAGGATACCCGGGAAGCCAGAATCAAAAAGAAAAGTCCTGCCGATATGCCGAAAGATACATTGGGCATCCTGTTGCTGGGCACCGATTCCATTGTTCGTTACACGAAGTTCAAAACTTTCCGCACACCCGAAAAGAACAGCGCGTGGCTGGCCGTGCACCTCGATAAAGCACCTGCCGATACCGCCGGGAGAAAACACAATGGTGCCGCTGCGAATCCTGCTGTTGATAGCCTGAAGAAAGTTATTGACTCCCTCACGCTGATCATCAACACGCAGGCGGAATCCGGTAAGAAGAAAAAAAGAAACAGGGATGAAGACGCGTTGTTCTCCTTTGCGGCGGATTCCACGCTTCCCAATAAAAGAATTGAAGAAGGAACAGAATTGCTGCTCCGCAACCTGTTTACTGGAGAAGAAAAAAAGTTCCCCTTCATCAACGAGTTTCTCTTCGATGAAAAAGGAACCGTACTGGTGATGGAGGTAACGCCCAATAAGAAAGACAGTACCAGCCAACTGCATATCAATTGGCTGGACCTGGCTAACGGTCAGGTGAAAACGATTTTCTCCAAAGCGAACGACATCAAATCCTACGCCTTCGATAAAGCCGGTAACCAACTGGGTTTCATTATTGAAAAAGACAGCAGCGCCAAAGCGCTCCAGAAGTTCTACCATTTGTACCATTACATGAAAGGTGCCGACTCCGCTGTGTTAAGGGCCAACAGGTTCACCACCGGAATGCCTTCAGGTTTCACCATCAGTGAAAACGCCAACATCAATTTCAGTGAGAACGGACAAAAAATGTTCTTCGGCACTACACCCATCCGGGCTCCGAAAGACACCACGCAGGTGGATTTTGAAACCGCCCGACTCGATGTGTGGCACTATGCAGATGATTACCTGCAGCCGCAGCAGCTCAAACAGATGAACACGGAACTAAACCGCAGTTATATGGCAGTGCTCTCCAAAGATGCTTCCACCGTGTTGCAACTCGGATCACCGGAACTGGAAAACGTAATGCTGGTAGATGAAGGAAACGCTCCTTTCGTACTCGCTTCCACCAACAAAGAGGGACGCATCGCCGCGCAATGGACGGGCCGTTCCATCAGTAAGGCATACCTCGTTTCGCTTACAGATGGCAGTAAGAAATTGGTGAAAGACAAACACAAAGGCTTTTTCCAGGTTTCGCCCAAAGGAAAATTCGTGGTATGGTACAACCTTCCCGACAGGCAATACTATGCTTATGAAACCGCAACCGGCACCACCAGGAACATTTCTTCAAAAATCACCTTCCCCCTCTACGATACCGAAGACGATCATCCCGATGACCCACCTTCCTTCGGATTTGGCGGCTGGCTCGAAGAAGATGCGGCCGTACTCATCAACGACATGTACGATGTATGGAAAGTGGACCCAACCGGCAAAGCCGCGCCGGTAGCCATTACCGGAGGAGTAGGCAGAAAAAATAAAACTATTCTTCGCGTAGTGAACTTCAACAGGGAAGAACGTTTCATTAAGAACAACGCGCCACTTGTATTTGAAGCATTCAACCGCACCACCAAGTACGGCGGCTTTTATAAACTATTGCCGAACAGCAAAGCGCCGGAAGAACTGGTGATGGGGCCATATTCATTTTCAACACCGCTTAAAGCCGACAGTGCGGAGCAATACATCGTGAGCAGGATGAATATCAAAGAATCTCCCGACGTATTCAGCAGTACCAATCTCGCTTCTTTCACCAAACTAAGTAACCTGAATCCACAGCAGGAAAACTACAACTGGCTTACCGTGGAACTGGTGAAATGGAAGATGTTTGACGGAAAAACTGCCGAAGGCCTGTTGTACAAACCCGAGGATTTTGATCCGAAGAAAAAGTATCCGGTGATCTTCTATTTCTATGAGAAAAACGCCGACGGATTGTACACGTACAAAACGCCCGCCCCAAGCGCCTCTACCGTGAATATTGCTTACTTCGTGAGCAACGGGTACATCGTTTTTGATCCGAATATTTATTACAAAACCGGTCAACCCGGAGAAGATGCCTACAATTCAGTAGTATCGGCTGCGCAATACCTTGCCACGATGCCGTGGGTGGACGCGAAGAAAATGGCCATCCAGGGGCAAAGCTGGGGTGGTTACCAGGTGGCCTATCTTGTTACGCGTACCAACATGTTCGCTGCCGCAGGCGCTGGTGCCCCGGTTGCCAACATGACCAGCGCTTATGGTGGTATTCGTTGGGGAACCGGTCTTAACAGGCAGTTTCAGTATGAACGTACCCAAAGCCGTATTGGCGCAACCTTATGGGAACGCCCCGATCTATACATTAAAAA
>CAMLPA010000267.1 GCA_946481605.1 uncultured Flavihumibacter sp.
CTCCATTCCGTGTAATGCAGTTCGAGGTGCTTCATGGCTGATTCGGAAATCTCTTTCCTGGATTGAAGCACATCTCCACTTACCGATAAGGAATCTTTGCTGAGCACGGTTCCGCCCTGCCCGAATTCGTCCAGGAAACCCTGCTTCACGCCATAAGCATGGGTACTGATGAAATCAATGGGAACGTTGTTTTTATGGCAGAAGTCGATCATTTCGGGTTCCCATGCCGCGCCCGCGGTTCCTGGCCCGCCTACCCTGTAGGCCTTGTTCACTTTTTTCACCGCCTTGGCGGCGTATTGGTACAATTTGAAATAATCGGCTTGCGAGCCGGTCCAGAATCCGGGAGAAAGATTGGGTTCGTTCCACACTTCAAAATACCAGGTCTTTACTGCTTCTTCCCCGTACCGTTCTTCGAAATGACGCACCAGGTTTTCCACCAGTCCGGCCCATTTATCATAATCCCGCGGCGGCGTTACATTGCCTTTCCACCAGAAGATCGTTTCCGGACCACTGGCCAGCGCGTTGGGCATAAAGCCGAGTTCCACGAATGGTTTCATGCCAATGCTGTGCAGGAAGTCGAACAGCACATCCACATACATAAAATTGTATTGCGGCTGACCTTTACTGTCCGTTGTATAAACAGCCATATCATCGGTAAGCAGGCCATGCATCCTGATGTATTGAAACCCGCACTGTTCCTTTACATAAGCCAGTTGCTGTTGCCAGTCTGCACGCAACCCTTCATTTGCCCTTCCCGCGCCAATGCAGGCGTTGAACATGCTGTTAAGGCGGCCAGCCTCTTTCTTAAAATCAACCTGGATGGTACGTTGCGCCCATCCTACCAAAGAAAATACGCTGTTGATGGCGAGTAATAAAAAGAGCTTCTTTTTCATGTGTTGGTCCTGCTTCTTTATAATAATTTATCGTTGCTTACGCTTGTGGGTTTCAGGCAATCATTCGCGCCAAACGGTTACGCCCGCAGGCTTCAATATTTTTTCACCCACCAGTAGGTTACTGCCGGAAGGGATATCGATCGGATAGTTGCCGGAGGAATAGTTTACAGCAACGTAAAAGCCATCGCGCCAGTACACATAAACACCTTCGGGGTAATTTTCAGTAGTTGCCCCCGCCTTCTGGTAGATCATGCGCAGCACTTCTTTTTCCAGCGTCGCATCATCGGTATCCACACCAATATAGGTTACCTTTCCTTTACCAAGACTGCGTTGCACCACCGCGTTCTTTCCCTTGTAAAGCGGCTCCTCGTATGCGGCCACCCCTTCTGTTCCCTTTTCGGGAACCAGTATATCGGCCCAGTTGTTCCACCTGAATTTTCGTTCTCCCATGCTAATGTTGGAATTACTGTTGGGAGATAACATATCCGTAGCCTGTATGTGTGCGCCAATTAAAGTGGTGAGCGGTTGTGCCGTTTCAGCTTCCCAGAAATGCCCCATGCGGTTCTTGGTAGCGGTACGGCAGGTGAGCACCAGGTGACCACCGTTCTTTACATATTCCGTCCATTTGCTGATCAATGCGGCATCAGCCATTTCGTAGGCGGGCACGAGTACCACTTTGTATGCGGAAAGGTCGGCTGATTCCTGAACTATATCCACGGGGGCACCGAACGACTTCGCTATTTCGAGGAATTTTACAGGGTAGTTCCACGTATCCCATTGGTGCGTTTGTTTTTGCCGTTCCAGGCTCCAGTAGTTTTCCAGGTTCCAAACGATAGCCGTGGAACGGTTTTTCAATTTTTCAGGCACAGCAGTTCCGGCTGTAAACTTCGCGCGCAGCGATTTTATTTCCTGCATAAACTGAACATACTCCTCCCCTCCCGGAGACAAGGTCACCCCATCGGTTTTGGTAATTCCTGAATGGTATTGTTCAGCGCCATAAGTAATCTGCCGGTAACGGTAAGAGCAGGCCAGCCTGCCGCCCGCCGCAAAAGAATGGTACAGCCACATGCGCACGGCTCCTGGCAACAGTAGGGGATTATAACTGCCCCAGTTTACGGGGCCGGGTTGCATTTCCAATACCCCCGTAAGCCCGCCAAGCGATTTAAAATAGTCTGCCGCAAACAGGATCAGCTTGCCGTTACCCAGCCTGAAGCCCTGCGGGCCCAGGTTAGCACTTCCGCCATTGGGATACGCTGTGTAAGTGGCAAAATCAAGTTTGCGGGTACGCATGGCATCAGCACCTGTTGTGATTGCCATATAATTGGTGGTGATTAATTGCTCCTTCACTACATTTCTTCTCAATATTTCTGCCTGAAAATCGAGAAATTCTGCCTGTGCATCCGCGGTGTATCGTTTGAAATCCAGCAACGCGTGCGGATTATTGCCCCACCAGCCCACCATGTTGGTATTGGGGATGATCACCTCGTTGAAGGAACTGAACCACTGACTCCAGAAAGCCGTTCCCCAGGCCTGGTTGAGAGCATCCACCGTTTTGTATTTATGCTTCAGCCATGTTCTGAACGCTTCCTGCGAAGAAGGACTGTAATCCTGTAAAGCACCCGGTTCGTTATCCAGTTGCCAGCCCATTACGCTTTTTCGTTTTCCGTATCTTCGAGCAAGCTGGTCCACGATTTTTTCTACGTATGACCGGAACCGTTGGTTCACAATGGAAGCCAGTCCTCTTGTACCATTCTCCGCCCGGATATAATGTCCATCCATCACGAAGGTTTCGGGGTAATTGACCCGCATCCAGGTAGGTGTGGTGGCCGACGGGGTGCAGAGCAGCACTTTAAGACCGTACTTTTCGCAAAGGTTCACTACTTTATCGAGCCAGCCGAATTCATATACACCTTCTTTGGGCTCCATTTTGTACCAGGCGAATTCCGCGAGATGTACGAATTCGTAGCCCAACTTCGCGATATTCGAGATATCCCGTTCCCACTGTGTTTCCGGCCAGTGTTCGGGGTAATAATAAATACCCGTTGTAACCAGATTTGCTTCCCGGAAAAACGCCTGCGGCTTGTGTTGCGCCGGGAGCGCACCTGCGGCGAGCAGAAATGAAAGGGCTACTAAAGCTGTCCTGAACATGTTTTGTTTTTTGCTATTCACTTGCTTTTGAAAGGGCATCCATCGTACGTTGATCTTTTACAGAAAGATTTGCTCTGTCCAATGCGCCGCCGGTATCCCACCAGAAAGGTTTCAACCCGTTCTCAAGTGCTTTTTTGGTAACATAAGTGATCCAGTGGTCTACTGATTTGTTGTGCATTTCCAGGTCCGCGGGAGGTGTGCTGCTTCCATTTCGCCTGTAGGCGCCGTATTCGCCCATAATTACCGGAATTCCTTTGTCGATGAATTTCTTTTTCATGGTACTGAAGAGCTGATCTACGGCTGCTTCTTCCCCCCAGGTGGCATTCCTGCCGGGTTCTATGGTGGAGTGGAAGCCGTTGCCCCAGTAGTAGAACATCTTACCCCAACTTGCATCCTGATCCAGTATGCAGAATTGTGAAGGAGTGTAGCAATGCACTTCGGCCATCAGGCGGTCCTTCGCCGGATCGGTGGGCATGGAGTTCATAAGGGTATTGGTTTTCTCGATGTCTGTGCCTGGCCCCTGAATTACGAGTACCCTGTTGCTGTTCTTACCACCGGTTGCCCTTACCGCATCCACAAATGTCTGGTGGTACGACATCAGCACTTCCATTTGTTCCGCATTTTCAGCAGGCGGTTCGTTGGCGCTGGCGAACATGAGGTGTTCATCAAAATCACGCATGGCAGTGGCGATCTGTTCCCAGTATGCTTTTTGTTTCGCGTTTATGGAATCTTTTTTCAACTTGTTAACGCTGTGTTCCAGCCAGCCGCCGTCCCAATGGATGTTCAGCAGCACATATACATCATTGTCCACGCAGTATTTCACCACTTCCTTCACCCTGTTCATCCAGGTGGGATCGATCTTCGCTTTGGACGCGTCACTGAGGTGTTGCCAATCCCATGCGCAAGGCAGCCTGATGGCGTTAAAACCCTGCTGTTTCACTTTTTTCACAAAAGCTTCGGTGATAACGGGGTTGCCCCAGCCTGTTTCTCCGCCCGGTGCCTCCAGCGTATTTCCGATGTTCCAGCCCAGTTTGAATTTAGCCGCCAGTTGCACTGCGCTGCTGTTCATACCCGCAGCGTCGGCCGGTTTGGTCGAAGTATTATAAGAGGGATAAATTGTTGTAGGCTGGGATACATTGATCCGCCGGGCCTGGCCATTTACGGAATTCACCACAATGATCGCCGACCGGGAAGCCCCTGTTTCATTGCGTACAGCCGTTACCGCTACATCAAAGTTTCCGCTGCCGCCCTGCTCCATGCTGAGTTGCAGCCAGGAGTCGGCCGGATTGCTGATTGTCCAGTTGGCATTGCATTTTAAGGAAAACGTTTCGGCGCTTCCTTCCGACTGAAAGGTTATGGAAGAAGGACTTACTGTAAGTTCGGCCTCCACAGCGTTTTTTCGTTTGCAGGAAACAAGCGTCAACAGAAGTACAAATAACTTCAGAAAATTTATTCCATTGCGAAAGCCAGTATTGTAAAGCATCATTTATGAACTGTTTTTATCGTTTTTTACAGGGCATCATTAATTAACGTCGCACGACCCGGAAGTTGTCGAAGGCGGCGTTGAAAGCCACTGTTGTGGGCGAAGAACCGTAATTGTGCAGGTAGAGGATGAGATCGCTCTTGCCTTCAGCGCCCAACAATTCAACAATGGATTTCACCTGTTCTCCTTTTCCCTGCCCGAGCGTTGGGTCGTTTCTGCGGAAAGAAGAAAGCGGAATGGCAACTGTTTTCCAGCCTTTGGAGGAGAAGGGCGCGGTGGTGGTTGCCGACACCTGCCAGGGTTCATACCTGGCCCTGAAATCGTTGATGCTACTTTTAATGCTCAGCGTACTGCCGTTCCATGGACCGGGGACATTCATTTCAAATTTAAGTACCCAACTGTTTACGGGATCGCCCACATTGGCTTTCGGCAGCCATTGGCCGCCACCGATCCTGATGGCGGTGCTGAACTCATCACCACCTCCGGGATTCAATACATTACTTTTCAATGTAAGGTACTGGGTGTTGTTGCCTGGAAACGCCTCCACACCGCTTTCAAGGCTTGCCCCTCCCCACCAGTCCCAGCGGAATACACCTCCCCATTCAAAATTGGAGATCGCGCCGGTAGTAACATCGTTCACGTTAAAAACAGTGGCGAAAGTACCAGCCTGGGTAGTAACGCTTACCGGAGCGCTTTGCGTTAAAGC
>CAMLPA010000268.1 GCA_946481605.1 uncultured Flavihumibacter sp.
TATTTGTGTAATTTTAATGGAAATACCAAACCTGCGCCAAATGAAACGGATATTCCTCATCACCTGCCTGGCCGCCGGGCTGTATGCCCAGAAAGCGGTTGCCTGCGAAGCAAAACCCGGTGTGCCTGCATTGGACGAACAGCATAAAACCACTGCGGTTCCACCTGCTACCGAACAGGCTAAAACAGATTCCTGCCCCGATAAAAAAGAGGTGAAGAAGAAAACCGGTAAGGAGGCCATTCTTCCTAAAAAGACCGCTGTAAAAGAAGAAGAAGTAACCGAGTTCCGTATTCACCCGTTCAGCCGGATGGAAAGATCCTGATCACTTATTCGTAGAGGTCTTTCTTTTCCCGGATCGCTTCCCGGTATTTTTCAAGTAGTAGGGTGGGTGAAATAAAGCCCATGGGTTCATAATTTTTATTTACCACGGGTAATGGCAACGGTTGTTGCGCATCGAATTTTTCCATGATTTCCGTTACAGATGCGCCGAGCACAACAACAGTGGGAGATACGGCCATTTTTTCAGCTATACTTCCTTCCACAATCAATTCTTTCCAACTGATCCATCCCAGGTAATTCTGGTCTTCTCCTGTCACCATCGCTTTGTCTTTTCCTGAGTTTCTCAGTATTTCCTTCACTTCTTGTGCGCTGCAATGCATGGATACAACCGGAAAACCTCTTTCCAGGATATCTTCCGTTTGTAAGGCATTCTGTATATTTTTCTCTTTTTCGTGCGTAAGCATTTTCCCGCTCAGCGCCAGGTCGATGGTATCCATGGAGTAAGGGCGGTAATGTTTTACGATGAAGAAGGAGAGGGATGAAACCAGCATTAACGGAATAATGAGTTCATACCCATTCGTGATTTCCGCGATCAGGAAGATAGCAGTTAACGGGCAATACATTACGCCACTCAGGATAGCGGCCATGCCCGTAAGAGTGAAATTACTTTCGGGTAGTCTTACCAGTCCCATGTTGTTGATGGTTTTGGAAAAGAAATACCCCCAGAAAGCGCCGGTAAACAGAGATGGCGCGAAATTACCGCCATATCCGCCACCGCTGAGTGTAACGCCCGCGGCAACGGGCTTCATCAGCATCACCAGCCCGGTGAACACCAGTATTTCCCAGTTGTCGGGCAAACGGCCGAACAAAAATGAGTTGCGGGTGAGCGTATCCGTTTGTCCGTACGCGAGGCTTTTGATGCTGTTGTACCCTTCACCGAAGAGTGGTGGAAAAAGGAAATACAGCCCGATAAGCAGTGCGCCCGCAATCACGGCCCGCCAGATGTAATTGGCGCGCATGCCGTGCAAGCGGTGTTCCGTTCCCCGAAATGCATAAGCGTAGTAAAGGGACAGGAAGCCGCCCCCGATGCCCATCAGCATGTAGAAGGGAACATTATGGTAATCGAAAGTTTCCTTCAATGCGAAGTTGAACAGCACCGATTCATTAAGGATGATCTTGGAACAAAGCACCCCGGTAACCGAAGCGATGATGAGCGGAATAAAATAACTCACCACCGTCTCGGTAAGCAGTATTTCGATGGCGAAAATCACCCCGGCAATGGGTGCGTTAAACACGGATGCTATACCGGCCGCAGCACCACAAGCAATCAGCAATGTGCGCTCCTGGTAAAGCATGAAATGAAACCTGCCCACCGTTGAGCCGATGGAAGAACCTGTTGCCACGATCGGCGCTTCCAGACCGGCTGAGCCACCCATGCCCACCGTAAGGGAACTGGCGATGATATGCATGTAGTTGTGTCGGAGACCGATGTACGAGGAGCGTTTTGCGATACTTTTCAGCACCATACCCACCCCTTTTTCAAAACTGTCTTTATAAAAACGGTGGACCACCAGGGCGGTTAACACAAGTCCAAGCATCGGGAAAAGCAGAAAAAATGCGTGGAAACGGTACCTGTCGGCCAGAAAAGTCTGTAATTCATGCACCATCAGTTTCAGCAATACGGCAGCCAGACCGGCGATGAGCCCCGTCATAATAGCCAGTAATATCATAAACTGAACGCGGCTGATCCTGGTT
Organism: uncultured Flavihumibacter sp.; assembly: GCA_946481605.1. Next base: position 2,035 of record CAMLPA010000268.1, read on the forward strand.
TTTACCTGCCTGCTGATCCTGTGATAGTAGTATCTGAGCTGTTTCAAATAATTCCTTTTGAAGTGAAGTCTCAGTAGCGCTGAAATGAGCCTTAAAGGGGCAAAGGTAGGTAAAAAAATGGCCGGCCATCCCTGGAAAGGGAAGCCGGCCTACACATTATACTTATTAATACTAGCCTTAGCGGGTCCGAAGCACGTAGGCTTCGGGTGATTTGTTCCAGGAATAACGTTTCATCGCTTTCTTTAACCTTCGTTGTACAACCGGCCTGGACGCGTTGATGGACTTTCCTTCGGTGCGGTGCTCATAGACTTTACCGTGCGCTTCGTTGTAAAAACGGATTACGGTATAGGGCGTTGCGGCCGGTCCTGTTTCTACTACCCAGTAACTGGGTTTGTCGAGGTCAGGTATTTTCACCGGCGGCGTCTGTGTTTTTCCACCGAAAGGAAGGGCGGCAATACACAGTAAAAGAAATGGTTTAAAGGTATTCATGGCTTTTTTCTTTAAAATTATACTTTGAAGAAACCCGCGAAAACGATTTGCGCCGTGCGGACAAAGTACTGCGGCATACGATGCATCGCAGGTGTTGAAAGCCGTTCGTCATGCCTTGCTGCTTTCTATCGTGCTTTTCCTGCTGTTGGGCGATAATAACATTCATTCAGCGCAAATCTTGATAGCTTTAAGCAACAGATTCAATGAAACCCGCATTCATTTTTTCGGATTCGCCCGGCAATCGTTTCACGCGCCACTTCTTATTCTGGCTGGCGTGGATACTCTTCTTTACATTTATCTATGCGCAGAAAGGCGTGGTGTATTACGGGCTTTTCCACAGTTACATGATCTCTTTTGTGGACGCGATCTGTTTTATGCCGATCCATCTTTTCTTCAGCTACGGCATCATTTATTTCCTGATGCCGCGCTTCCTCTACACACAACGGTATGGCCCGCTGATGGCGTGGATGCTGGTGCTGGTAGTGGCAGCGGGAATCATCTCTTATCTTTCTTCTGAATACCTTGTGGGCCCTGTTCGAATCTTATTGGGCGTGCCCAGGTATCCCAATAGTCTGGCGATGGGTTTTATGGGTGGCTTACGTGGCGGACTTACTATCGGTGGTTTTGCCGCTGCCATCAAACTGATGAAGCAGTGGTACGTGAAGCAACAGGAAAATGAAATGCTCGAAAAGGCACGTATGGCCTCGGAACTTCAGGTGCTGAAGGCGCAGTTACACCCGCATTTCCTGTTCAATACGCTGAACAATATTTATTCCTACGCAATGCAGGACACACAAACAGCGCCCGGTATGCTTCTTCGGTTATCAGATATGTTGCGGTATATGCTGTACGAATGTGAGCAGCAACAGGTATGTCTGGCAAGAGAAGTCCAGTTGCTCAAAGATTATGTGGCGCTGGAGCAGATGCGTTACGGCAGCCGGTTAGAATTGCATGTACATGTGGAGGGAGATTTACAGGAAAGAAAGATCGCACCGTTGTTGTTGTTGCCTTTTGTGGAAAACGCCTTTAAGCACGGTGCTTCCAGTACAATGGGAGATGTTTGGATGAGCATTGATATAAGGGAAGATAATGGCTTACTAAAACTGAAGGTGATTAACGGGAAACCGAACACCTCTGCGGAAACTTCCGAACAGGGGATCGGCCTGCGGAACGTACGCCAGCGGCTTGAACTGCTTTATCCCGGTATGCACCTGCTAAACATATCGGACCAGGAAGATAGTTTTGTGGTGAAACTTTCGCTCCGGCTACATTCCGTAACGGGCAGCATGGAAGAAAATTCAGACGCGGCAAAAAAACTTCATTATGCCTGAGCAATTGCATTGTTTGATTGTTGATGATGAACCACCGGCAAGGGAGGTGTTGAAACGTTATGTGGAAGCCATTCCCAGCCTTGTATTGGTGGGAGAATGTGAGAACGCCATGCAGGCGCTTTCGTTTTTGCAGCAATTCCCGGTGCAGTTGTTGTTGCTGGACATCAGGATGCCGGTGCTGATGGGAACGGATTTTATCAAAACCCTGTCGCATCCTCCCCAGGTCATCTTTACCACCGCACATCGGGATTATGCGGTGGAAGGTTTCGATCTTAACGCGGTTGATTTCCTGCTAAAGCCCATTTCTTTTGAACGCTTCCTTAAGGCCGTGAACAAAGTGCTTCAAAAAAATGCGCTGGAACCTGCCCCGCCGGTGTCTAATTTTACGGTGCCAGAACCAGTTCTTTCCGAGGCCCCGGCTTTTTTATACCTGCGCATCGACAGGAAAATGGTGAAAATACTGCTCAACGAGGTGCTTTTCCTCGAAAGCCTCAAAGATTATGTCCGCATCATTACCGTGAATGGCCCTTTACTGGTGCGGCAATCGCTTTCCTCACTGGAAGAAATGCTGCCGGAGCAGGAGTTCGTAAGAATACACCGTTCTTTTATTGTGGCCAGAAGGCATATACGCGCTTACACCCATGAAACGATGGAAGTGGGGAACAACGAACTGCCGATTGGCCGGCTTTACCGCAACGAGGTACTGAAACTACTTTAACCGGCCTGGTATAATTTTTTTGTGTGTTCGCAGGAAATTGATTCAATTGCAGCACCTCAAATTTTTACCGTTGCGCCGGAAACCAATTATACCCGCATTCCTTCTTTTTTTATGCTGTTCGCTGCAAACCCAGGCGCAGGAGGAAAAGATTGACCACGATACAACGTATTATATTTCCCTGGCCGACCAGATGCTTACCCGCTTTTATTTTTCCAGAAAATACACCAACCTGGAACTCGGGGCCCCAAGAGGAGAGGACAGGCTGCGCTATAAGCCCAATACAACACTCAATATGGGCGTGGGCGCCACATATAGATCGCTCACGCTGAACCTCGCTTATGGGTTCCCGTTCCTCAACCGGAACGAGGAAAAAGGAAAAACGAAGTACCTCGACCTGCAAAGCCATATTTATACCAGGAAATGGTCCTATGATTTCTGGGGACAATTTTACAAAGGGTATTACCTGAAACGGAGCGCCATCAATGGAGGATCTGGGTATTATCTTCGGCCAGATATGGGCGTTACTTTATTGGGTATTTCTGCCTACAACATTGTGGGACACGAACGGTTCTCGTACAGGGCGGCTTTTGTGCAAAATGAACGGCAGTTGAAATCGGCCGGAAGCTGGTTGCTGGGCGCCGAAATTTATTACGGACG
>CAMLPA010000269.1 GCA_946481605.1 uncultured Flavihumibacter sp.
TTCGTCCATCTTTAAGCTTAGTTGGTACCGATAATTAGGTTAAAAGCATTCGTTAAACATGCGAATGGAAGGCCGGATCCTAATTATGATTGGCGCTGTTACCGAACTTAGCAGTGTCAATGTTACTTCAAATGCAGTTCCTTTACCAATGGTGCCCGACGCCCGTGTGAGTCCATCTCATGTTCTGGACAGGAAAGTCCGTATCCAAAATCTTTTGCTTAATAATACGCTCACATATAACGAATTAGAGTAGCTGTTTTATACCAATAACTGCTAATTAATTACCAGTCTCATATCATCCTATGAAATTTTACCATAGCTTGCAAAGCTATAAGGGTAATAGTTAATTGTCAGATAACCAAACATATAACGAAAAACGACTGCTTTCCCGCATTGCGGAGGGAGATGAGCAGGCCATGAAGCAATTCTTTGATGGATATTATTCGAGGCTTTATTATTTTGCAATCACGCTCATCAATGACGATGTGGAGGCGGAAGATACTGCACAGGAAGCAATATTGAGTTTCTGGCAGCGGAAGGAGCAATTTATGGATCAGGATATAAAACAGGCCGAAGCATTTCTTTTTACTGTAGCCAGGAATCGCTGTTATAATTATATCAGAGACAAAAAACGCCATACAAAAAAGTTGACCCATTTAGGAGAAAGGCTACAGTTTATAGATGAAACCCTGGAGCTCACGATAATAGAAGAAGATATTTTTAATCGTATTTTTGAGGAAATCCAGCAATTATCCGCTCCTCAGGTCTCGCTGCTTAAAATGATCTTTATTGAAAACCTTGAAACTGCTGAGATAGCGGCAAAACTGGACATCACCCCCAATAACGTACGTATTCAGAAAGCAAGGGCTATGGAAAAACTTAGGGTGGCTCTTTTGAAAAAACGCCTGCTCACAGAAATTCTTATATTTTTCTTCTGATTTTTGTAATGGATCATACCCTTTGGGTGTTTACTTTACACAGGGCATGATAATATGATCAACATTACAGACATTATTTATAAGCATCTGCGAGAGGAACAGCTTTCACCGTCGGAAGAAAATCTTTTTGATGAATGGTTAGCACAATCTTCACAAAACCCGTTACTGGTGAAAAGGCTATCTGAAGAAACTGTGTGGAGCACTTATTTCTCCATCCGGAATGATACCGGTAAAACGGCCAAAGGGTACGACTTTTTTATACAGAAGAAAAGCGAACTGCCTTCAGCAACTTCTTCGTTATCTTCCAAAATGCGTGCCCCGGTTCACCATGTGGCTTTTCTTCGAAAATGGGGGTGGGCGGCGGCTTGCATCCTGCTACTAGTTACAGCAGTTACATTATTTCTGATCATGTCTTCAGACAGGGTAACCAGTACAAAAACATTTTTAGCGCAAACTTCTGAAATTTTACCTGGCAAAGATGGGGCGATCCTTACGCTGGCCGATGGTTCCCGGGTATCGCTAGACAGCATTCAAAATGGCGTCGTGGCCTTACAAGGGGGCGTTACTGCAAAAATTGTCAATGGAACTTTGCAGTATGAAGGTGTTGGTAGCGAAGTGGTGTTCAATACTATGTCTACCCCTAAAGGCAGACAATTTAATTTAACACTGCCAGATGGCACAAAAGTCTGGCTGAATAGCGCCAGTTCTATTCGATATCCAACGGTTTTTCATGGTGATGAACGCCGCGTGGAAGTTAGCGGTGAAGCCTATTTCGAAGTGGCGAAGAATAAAAAAATGCCTTTTCGTTTGAATGTAAATAGTCAGGCTGAGGTGGAAGTTTTGGGAACGCAGTTCAATGTGAATGCTTATGAGGATGAGGGAGCAATTAATACAACATTAATTGAAGGCACTGTAAAAGTCAGTGGCTACACAGGTGCCCCGCACGCGTCTTCTAAACGACCTGAATATCCTGAAGGGGTCATTCTCAACCCGGGTCAGCAGGCGCAACTAGTATTGGTTGGCCGGCAGGCGCAAATGGAAATGAATATTATTGACAATGCCGACATTGATAAAGCGCTGGCCTGGAAGAATGGATTTTTCAATTTCAGCAATGTCAGGTTTGAGGTAGCCATGCGCCAGCTGGAACGCTGGTATGATATACAGGTAGTGTATGAAAAAAACATTCCAAAAAACATTGAACTGTATGGAGAAGTAACAAAAGACATCACCCTTAATGACTTGCTAAAGGGGCTTAGTGAAATTGGTGTCAAATGTCGTTTAGAAGGCAGAAGGTTGTTGATCGGGGAGTGATGGCTGATACTATGCGCTGAAGTTATACCTCGTTACAGGGGATAAGTTGGACACCCGGCAACCCTGGAAACATATAATGTGCAGGCGATAGCTGAATATTATGGACGCACATATTTTGGCATTCAAAAAGTAAAATGAAGCACTACGGACTGGATAAAAGAAGTGGAAGTTCCACTGTCTTGAAATTAGCTGCTTGCCCAGGTAAATAATTATAAAGAACAGGGAAGGGTACCGGGGCCGTGTGCAGCTACGAAAGCCCTTTCTTTTTTCTCTTGTGGTATTCGCGCATCTGCGTATGCTCACCGGTTTTACAAGGATCACCCTCTCAAAACAAAACCGCCACGGTTCTGACCCGTGACGGCAACGTTTGGGTTGGTCCAAAAGACAGGAATCTATTTTTTCTAACCAAACACTGCAAAACTATGCAAAAAACTTCTATTGGCTCCCGGAGCATACTGGCTGTGTCGCATGACCAACCAGGATTTTGCTTCCGGCTGCCGGCTCAAATTATGCATGTTATGAGAATGCTCACGTTTTTTCTTTTCGCCGCCTGCCTGTCGGCTTCAGCCTCCGGCACAGCTCAAACTGTTACTATCTCAGGGAAAGACATGCCTATTGAGAAGCTTCTTTCTGCCATCAAAAAACAGACTGGTTATGCTGTTTTAGCGAACAAGCGCGATCTGGAAGGCGCTAAAACCATTACTCTGTCGGTTTTTGATCTGCCACTTGTAGATGCATTAGATGCAGTATTAAAGGGCCAGCCTTTTACATACTCTATAAAAGGAAAAACGATATTTCTTTCCCGGAAGGCTGCTGGTTCGCCTCCATCCCCGGTTGTGTCTTCTGACCAACCTGAAGTACCTTTTGAGCTACCACCTTTTGCTATCAAAGTTTCTGATTCGGTGGGACAACCCGTTTCCGGGCGCATTGTAGATTCCCTGGGAACCTTCCTGGAAGGTGCTTCCATCCGGCTCACACCGGGTGGAAAGGGCACTACTTCCGTTTCAAACGGATCGTTTACCATCGGGGATATTCGGCCTGGCAGGTACACCATTGAGATATCGCTGGTTGGTTTTCAGGCAGTAACGCGAAGTATTGAAGTTTCTGCTAATAACCCGTTGCAACTCGGCGATTTTACCATGCGACACAATCCTTTATCTATGGAAGAAGTAACTATTGTAAGAACCGGGTATCAAACACTGTCGAAAGAAAAGTTGACGGGTTCTGTAGTTACGCTCTCAAGCGCCGACCTTGCAAAAAGGAACGTGGTTTCGGTGCTCGACAACCTTGAGGGTACTGTTCCCGGATTGGTAAAGTATGGGAATAATACTACCATCCGGGGCGTGAGTACGATCCGGGCAAATAGCAGCATTCTTGTGGTTGTGGATGGTCTTCCTATTGAAGGTTCAGTTGACGATATCAACCCTTATGATGTGGAAAGCATCAACGTTTTGAAAGATGCTGCGGCGGCAGCCATATATGGGGCACGCGCATCCAATGGTGTGATTGTTGTTACTACCAAAAGGGCGCGCAAACGCGGCACTGCCGTGGAATTAACGAGTAACACAACAGTTTCACGTAAACCTGATTATAGCTTTTACAATTATATGACTCCCGCCCAACAGGTCGACTGGGAAAGTCAGTACTACAAATGGTGGTTCGACGGTGGCGGCGGAACCGTTCCCGATCCGGTGAGCACGTTTGAAGCTGAGATGAACCAGGGAAATCCGATTAATCCTGTCCGGCATTTGTATTACCTTAATCGGAAAGATCCGAACTCGTTCACCAAAGCACAATTGGATGCTGCGCTCAACGGATTCCGGAGCAACGATTTTCAGAGAGATTTTCGAGCGCACGCATTGTTGAACCAGGTGGTACAGCAGTACAATATCGCGATACGAACCAGTAATGAACGATCCCAATCCAGTTTAGTGTTGAACTATACAGCCGACAATGGCGGAATTGTAAATGCATACGATCGCAGGCTGAATATATTTTATAAAGGATCGTATAACCTCGGGAAATGGCTGACAGCAGATTACGGCGTGAATTCTGTAGTTGGAAGGGAAAGATCTCACGGCAGCGCCTATGCAACAAATCCGTTCAATGTACCATCCTATTTAAGTCTTTTTAATGATGATGGAAGCCGTGCCGCTTACAGCGTTGGCTTTTTCAACAATTACTTAACAATACGCGATTCTGTTCCGCAACTGCTTCCGTTCGGTTTCAACCACCTGGACGAACTGGAACGTGATTTTGAAGCAACCGCCCGGCTTAATACAAGGTATTACCTGAACCTGGATATGAAACTGCTGAAAGGGCTGTCGTTCCAGCCGATGCTGCAATATGAAGATAACAGGACCGATGTTTCGTCCCATTCCGAAGCGGGCAGTTACTCCATGCGCTGGTTGCAGAATGTGTACACGACCAGAACAGGAACTCCCGGAAACCACATTTATAATAACCTGCTGCCTAAAGGCGGAAGGTTGGCAACCACCCAGATCAGAAATCCAAGTTATACGGCCAGGGGACAACTGAATTTTGACCGTACCTACGACCTCCACGGATTCACGGCCATTGCAGGCGCTGAATTCAGGCAAACCCGAAGTTACGGAACTAAAGGTTTGTTGTTTGGTTATGACGATCAACTGCAAACCCAGCTTACCAACACGGTAAACTTTGGAACGCTCAACGGGATCAATTCAACTTTATGGTCGGGAGTTTATCCTGTTCGCGAAATTGAATTTTCAGAAATTACCAACTCGATGGGGCTCGTCACTGATGTGATGCACCGCTTCGCATCAGGCTACGTGAATGCAGCTTATACATACGACCGACGATTCAATATTTCCGGTTCATTAAGAAAAGACTATGCGGATCTTTTCGGAAGCGATCGAAAATACCGTGGAAGGCCACTTTGGTCGGCGGGTGCAAGTTGGGTGATCTCTAACGAAAAGTTCATAGAGGCGTATCCCTCTGT
>CAMLPA010000270.1 GCA_946481605.1 uncultured Flavihumibacter sp.
CGGTACCCGGCGGGCGTCACTTCTCCGCAGAGCCTGGCAGATAATAATACGAACATTGGCCGGAGTTGCTTACCTTTCCGCTTTACGATATACTGCATGATCCTGTCTAACAGCGCGATCCTGCTTTTCACCGCGAGCTCAAACTCCTTTTCGAACACTTTCAGTTCTTCCTGTATGACCGATTTTGCCAGTTTCATGTATTTGTGCCTGTTAGAGATGACCGTGCTGCAAGTTAGTGGTAAAGTTGCTGAAAGCGGGTATAAAAATTGCGTAGAGCCTTGTTAGTCAACAAAAAATTTGGTAATTAAGGTACTATATATATTTTTGCCGAACTAAATGGCCCATTTTTAAACACTTAACAATAATAAGTTATGGTAAGCAAAAAGTACAAATTTTTATTCGGGCTTTTGTGCCTCGTTACATCAGGGTCCTTTGCCCAGGAGAAATCCGGCACAGGGTATGATGTGATGGACTCCTCTGTTATTCCTGCAAAAAGACTTCCTCAGCACAACGAATTCATGAACAATTCTTACAGCTTTCCCGCCAAGCCGAGGAGCCAGTGGGAATTTGGTGTAAAAGGCGGTTTGTTCAACATCATTGGTGATGTTCCTTCCGTAATGCCTACTCCAGGTTTCGGACTTCACGTTAAAAAAGACCTCGGTTATGTATTCGCCCTTCGTATGGAATACATGTGGGGTATGGGTAAAGGATTGAACTGGAAACAAAGAGACGCAGGTTTCTCCACTGCTCAACGTGGTGTAGGATATGGTCAACCAGCAAGTCCTGTTGCATTTGACAACTACAGAACCCGTGTACAGGATCTTGGTATCCAGGGTGTTGTAACTTTCAATAACATTCGTTTCCACAAGAAGCAATCTAACTTTATTGGATATGTGTTCGCAGGTATTGGCGGAACCATCTCCAAAACCTATCAGGATCTGCTGAATGGGAATGCGTTGTATAACTTTGCCAGCATAAACGGCAACGATTATGACAATAGAAAAGATACTAAAGACGCCCTGAAGGATCTGCTCGACGGAGATTACGAAACTAAAGCTGAAAACGACAACGAAGGTGAACTCTTCAAAGAAAGATTCAACCCTTCCGCTACAGTTGGTCTTGGTATGGCTTTCCGTCTCGGTAAGCGCGTAAGCCTGGCCTTTGAAGATCGTATGACCTTCACTGGTGATGACCTGCTTGACGGTCAGCGTTTCCAGAACGTAGGTGTTGCCAACAACATTCTTACGCCTGATAAGGACTTCATGAACTTCTTCAGCGTTGGTCTGAACTTCAACATTGGTAGCGCCACTAAGCGCGTAGCACCATTGTGGTGGCTGAATCCGCTGGATTACGCTTACAACGAAATCAACGCTCCACGTCACATGAAGCTGCCCAAGCCAGTATTGGACGATGCTGATGGCGACGGTGTTACAGATCAGTTCGACCAAGAGCCTAACACGCCTGCTGGTGCTCCCGTTGATTCTCACGGTGTTAGCCGCGATACAGATGGTGACGGTGTACCTGACTACAAAGACAAAGAACTGGTTACCCCAACACAATGCCAGCCTGTTGACGCTGACGGTGTAGGTAAATGCCCAGAGCCAGCATGCTGCGCTGAACTGAGAGACCTGATCGCTAAAGGTAACTTCGGTGGTTGCGGTATCGGTGACCTGCCAAGCGTGTCTTTCACTGGCAGAAACGTGAAACTGAGCCAGGACGCACAAGCTGTTCTCGCCGGTGTAGCTGCTAAAATCCGCAATAACCCCAACTGTAAAGTTGCCGTGGTTGGTTACGGAGATGCCAACAAATCTGCTCAACAACTGAGCTGGGATCGCGTAAACGCTGTTATCAACTACCTCGTTGAGAAAGAAGGTATCAGCAACGACCGCTTCGTATTCAAATACGGTGAAGCTGGTGGCGACCCCAACACTGTGGACCTGCGCGACGGTTCTAACGAAGAAGGACCCAACAACGTGCCTGCTCCGCACCCCAATCTGAGAAGAAAATAAACACACTTTTTGCCTCTCATACAAAAGCCCTCCTTTAAAGGAGGGCTTTTTATCATTTAATTAACGGCAGAAGAACCGGTTCACCACGGATTTTCACACATATTTGAAGAAATATTTTAACTTTGCCGACTTTATGAGATCATTCTTCTGTCTTCTTGCGGCCGTTCTCTTATTCAGCTCCTGCTCCAAATTCAGCAAGGTGCAGAAAAGTACCGACTATGAGTACAAACTCAAAATGGCCGATACTTACTTCGAAAAGAAAAAGTATTACTACGCACAGCAACTTTACGAGGAACTGTTTCCTGTTTTCAAGGGAACAGAAAAGTTTGAGGACCTCTACTATAAATTCGCCTACAGCTTTTACAATATGCGCGATTACCTGAGCGCTGAAAACTATTTTAAAGGCTTCCTCGAAGTGTTTCCTACCTCTCCTCGCGCTGAAGAAATGGATTTTATGCGCGCATTCAGCTATTACAAACAGTCTCCTAAGGTTGAACTGGATCAGGCCAACACGTACAAGGCCATGAATATGATGCAGACTTTCATCAATACGCACCCCGGTTCGGAAAAGGTGAAAGAAGCAACGGCCATTATCGATGAATGCCGGGCTAAACTTGAACTGAAAGAATACAGAAATGCTGAATTGTATTACAATGTAGGACAGTACAGGGCTGCAGGTATTGCATACACTGCATTGATGAATAATTTCCCCGATTCTTACAAAAGTGAAGAATACAAGATACAGGTGATTAAATCGTATTATCAGTTCGCTTCAATGAGTATCCCGGAGAAAAAAAGAGAACGTTTTGAACAGGTAATCGGTGAAGTGAACGACTTTACCGACCGCTTCCCCGAGAGTAAGTTATTGCCGGAAGCAAAAAGATATTTAACTTTGTCCCAAAATAATATAAACGCAGTTACAAATGAGCAAGTTAAGAAGACAACTGGGCGCTAATACCAGCAACGTGGTGGAAACCAAAAGTCTGCTCGAAATCAAGAACAGAACCGGTAACTTGTACGAGTCTATCACGATCATCGCTAAAAGAGCCAACCAGATCAATATTGCGCTGAAAGAAGAACTGCACAACAAACTGGAAGAGTTCGCAAGCCATACCGATAGCCTCGAAGAGATTCACGAAAACAAGGAGCAGATTGAAATTTCCCGTGCGTATGAAAGAATGCCTAACCCTGCGCTGCTTGCCACACAGGAGTTCATGGACGAAAAAATCTACCACAGAAAGAACAACGACGACCTGTTCAGTTGATTTTTTGATTTCATTTACGATATAATACCTAATTTCAAGCGGCCTTCCCGGCCGCTTTTTTGTTTTAAGCCTCACCCACATGTTTCAAGGCAAAAAAATATTGTTAGGAATCTCCGGCTCCATCGCCGCTTACAAAATCATTCTCCTCACCCGGTTGCTCACGAAATCCGGAGCTGAGGTGAAAATTGTAATGACACCTGCTGCCAGAGACTTTGTTTCTCCGCTTATGCTTTCCACGCTTGCCGGAAACCAGGTTTTGGTGGAACTCGCCGACAATGCCTCCTGGTCCAACCATGTGATGCTGGGCCGCTGGGCCGATATCATGGTGGTTGCGCCGTTAAGTTGTAATACACTTGCTAAGATGGCCACCGGCCTATGCGATAACCTTTTGCTGGCCACCTGGCTTTCCGCGACCTGCCCTGTAATGGTGGCGCCTGCCATGGATGAGGATATGTGGCACCATCCCACTACTAAAAACAATCTTACAAAACTGGAAAGTTTCGGTGTTCGCATTTTACAGGTAGGAAACGGTCCGCTGGCAAGCGGTCTTACCGGAGATGGAAGAATGGCGGAACCAGAAGAAATTTTAAAAGAACTGGAACATTTCTTTTTCCATACCCAACAGCTTAAAGGGAAGAAAGTGCTGATTACAGCAGGTCCCACGCACGAACGGATAGATCCTGTGCGTTTTATCGGCAATCATTCCTCCGGGAAAATGGGACAAGCGCTCGCATTGGAACTCGCAAACCGCGGGGCAGAAGTGACCCTCGTTTCCGGACCGGTGAAACAACCATTAAACGATGCGCGCATTGAAGTGATTCCCGTTGTTTCAGCGCAGGAAATGTACGATGCAGCGGTGTCTTATTTCCCGTTCACGGACCTGGCCATTATGGCCGCAGCAGTGGCGGATTACATGCCGGTTACGGTGAGCGATGAAAAAATTAAAAAGAAGGAGGCCGTTTTTTCAATTGAACTGACCAAAACGCCAGATATTTTAAAGAAACTGGGTGAAGTGAAACGAACGGATCAGTTACTGGTAGGTTTCGCACTGGAATCCACCAACGAGAAGGAATATGCGAAAGGAAAACTGGTGGCCAAGAATGCAGATTTCATTGTCATGAATTCGCTCCGCGAAGCCGGTGCCGGTTTCGGACACGATACCAATAAAATTACCGTTTTTGGGAAAGATGGAACGGAAACAGCATTTCCACTCAAATCAAAAAAAGAAGTAGCCACGGATATTGTGAACCTGTTAATGCCTCACCTGAATGCTTAAGTCAAACTTTATCATCTGTCTGCTGCTGGCAACCGGTCTTTCGGTTAATGCGCAGGAACTTCGTGCGAAAGTAACGGTGATCTCTAACCGTGTAAGTTCGCAGACCGATAAAAAAATATTTCAGACACTTCAAACCGCGCTCAACAACTTCCTCAACAACAGGAAATGGACAAACGACGCTTTTCAACCACAGGAAAGAATCGAGTGTAACTTCCTCATCAATATCGACCAGGCATTGGAAAACAATGCATTCAAAGCGTCACTGACCGTACAGGCCGCCAGACCGGTGTACAACTCTTCTTATTTGAGTCCGTTGGTGAACTATCTCGACAACGCGCTCACGTTTCGCTATGCGCAGTTTACCCCGCTTGAATTCAACGAAAACCGCATTCAGGGCAGCGATCCGCTCGCGTCCAATCTTACGGCCACACTGGCTTATTATGTTTACATCATTTTAGGAATGGATTATAATTCCTTCTCGCTGAAAGGAGGGGATGTATATTTTCAGAAAGCGCAGAATGTAGTAAACAACGCGCCTGAGAGCAGGGACATTACCGGCTGGAAAGCATTCGATGGTATGCGCAACCGCTACTGGCTCACGGAAAACCTGCTCAGCGCAAGGTACACACTGGTGCACGATGCCATGTACGATTATTTCAGAAACGGGTTCGATA
>CAMLPA010000271.1 GCA_946481605.1 uncultured Flavihumibacter sp.
CAACCAGGGACGCAACTACGCCACCGATGCCTCCGGAAATAATCCCCCGGCCAATATGTGGGAAAAAGGCGACTATGTAATGTTGCGCGAACTTACATTGAGCTATGCGCTCACCAATACGCTTCTTGAAAAGCTGGGTGGTACCATCAAAGGCGTAAGCGTGAACGTAACCGGCAGCAACCTCTTTTACATGAGTGGCTACAGTGGCAACTTCCCCGAGGTGGGTGGAATAGACCAGGGCAAATATCCTTTGCCCAGACGACTCACCATCGGCGCAAGGATAACCCTCTAACACAGATCTGATCATTCCAAACAAAAGAAAGATGAAACAGCATACATTATTAACGATCGCCGTTTTCACCACACTGCTCTCCGCGTCGTCCTGTACAAAACAACTGGATGAAGTGGTGCCGCAGGATGCCGTAAGCAAAGAGCAGGCGCTCAAAGACCCGAACGCGGCACGCACACTCTATCATGGCTTATACGGGCAGTTCAGGGGCTTCACCGGAACCTTCTTCCAGTTGGGGGAAATGCGCTCCGATATATGGGTGGACGGGCTTTTCACGGAATCCGTGGAAGGTGGTTTCCAGAACCTGTACCGGCACAACATCAGTCACCTCAACGTGCCGTTCGCCAACTGGGCAGGTTTCTACAACCTGATCTATAATTTCAACAACGTCATCAAATTGTATCCGCAAACGCCTTTGCCGGAGGATGAAAAATCAAAGGCGCTTGCAGAAGTATATGGCCTGCGCGCTTATGTGTATTATACCATGTTGAGAACCTGGGGCGCTGTTCCCCTGAATACTGAACCGGTGGAAAGCATCAGCAACGCGGCGGAGACTTACAAGCGCCGTACTTCTGCCGACAGTATCCTGTTGCAGGTGAAAGCCGATATTGAAGCATCGCTGCGGCTGTTCGGTACCGCGAATACCCTTCCCGCGGGGAAACGTGTGTATTGGAGCAGGGTGGCAACTTTGATCCTGAAAGGTGATGTGTTCCTGTGGTCGGGTACACACCACGGCGGCGGCAATGCCGATTTTAACGTGGCGAAAACAGCTTTGCAGGAAGTGAAGAACTTGGAAGGAGCCACACTGGGACTGCAAACCAATTACGCCGACATCTTCGATCCCACCAAAAAAGTGAACAACAAGGAGATGATCTTCGCGGTGAACTATGAACTGCAACAGGCACAACTTGGTGTTTTCGGCAGCTTCCTGGTGAATGCGATCCAGGCGAATACTTTATCGTTCGCACAGGCTGCCACACCTACGGTTTCTTCCGTTTATCCTTATGTGGGCGGCGCCAACAGGGTAGGGATGAACCAGTCCATGATCAACCGGCTTAGTTCCGGAGCTGCCGACCAGCGTATTGCCAATACCTTCCGCGTAATGTATTCTACTGCCGCTCCGTTTGGCACCAGGGGTATTTTCCTGACCAAATACATTGGCACCACCTCGGGCACCACACAAATTTACAACAACGATTATCCCGTTTACCGTTATGCGGATGTACTGTTGCTGCTGGCGGAAGCCAAAGCAAAACTGGGCGAAGACCCTTCTGCGGAAATAAACGCCATCAGGCAAAGAGCTTATGGTAGCGCGGCAACGCCATACACCAATGGCAACATTACTGAGAATATGAATGCCATTCTGGAAGAGTACCTGCGGGAGTTTATCGCAGAAGGCAAACGCTGGTGGGCTTTGAGGAGGGCAGGGGATAGCTATGTGTACGCGGCGCTGGACCCCAATTATTTTTCACCCACCACGGCAGCTAAATTCTTACTCCCGCTTTCGCAGGCTATGTTGAACGCGGACCCCTTGCTGGACCAGACAACAGGCTACCCAAGGCCCTGATAATTTTTTCACAGGAAAGGGTACTCGTAAGCAGTAAACACCGGGAGTTTTCGTGCTCCCGGTTCTAAAAAATATCCCTAATTTATACTTAACAACGAAGTGTATGAACAGAAAGCACCTGGAAGGATTGATTGCGGCGCCATTTACGCCCATGCACGATGATGGGGCACTCAAACTTTCCTTAATTCCCATGTACTATGAAATGCTGAAAGCGAACGGCGTGAAAGGTGCGTTCATTTGCGGATCCACAGGCGAAGGCGTTTCCTTATCATTGAAAGAGAAAAAACTGGTGGTGGAAGCATGGGCCATCCACACCAGAAATGATCCTGATTTTACAGCAATGCCTTTGTTGGGCGGTACCTGCCTCGCGGATTGCATCGAACTCGCCCTTCACGCACGGGAAGCTGGCATGGATGCCGTTTCTTTTACAGCGCCATTCTACTTCAAACCGGCTTCGGTACAACTGCTGGCCGATTGTTGCAGGGAAGTGGCGAACGCTGTTCCTGACCTGCCATTCTATTATTACCACATCCCGGTGCTCACTGGTGTGAACTTTCCGATGATCGATCTGTTGAAAGCTGTTGACGAAAACCTTCCCAATTTCGCGGGCATTAAGTATACCCATGAAGATTTTATGGATTTTCTTTCCTGCATGAACTTCGCCAACGGGAAATATGATATGCTCTGGGGAAGAGATGAAAACATGCTTTCCGCGCTCGCCTTAGGTACAAAGGCCGCAGTTGGAAGCACCTTCAATTATGCCGCCCCGTTGTACTACCAACTGATGGACGCGTTCCGCAACGGGGACCTGAAAACAGCGAACAGGTTACAACAGACTTCCATCGATATGATCACGCTGCTGGGAAAATACGGCGGCATCGCCACCGGCAAAGCTTATATGAAACTACTCGGCATCGATTGCGGCGCCTTCCGTTTACCGGTCCGGAATATGTCTGCTGAAGCTTTTACCGCATTTAAAGCCGAAACTGAAAAACTGGGCTTTCGTAATTTTTCATCTCATCATGCACCTGGCGTTCAGGTATAAACCATCATGAATAGAACAACCATATCACTTTTACTACCACTCATGTTTTTATCAGCAACCATACATGCGCAAAAAGTAAGGGAGCAAACGCTGCAATGGCGTATTGCAGCCGAACTTCCTGCTAACCTTTCAGGGCAAAGTTCCATTGGGTTCGCCGGTCCGGTAACAGGTATTCATGCAAACAGATTGCTGGTGGCAGGAGGAGCAAATTTCCCGGAAGGAATGCCCTGGAATGGCGGAAAGAAACGGTACTACAATCAGGTGTATGTATATAGAAGTACAGGGGAGAAACTGGTGCTGGAAAATATGGATACGCTGCCCATGAATGTGGCTTATACCGCCAATTGCTCAACTGGAAAAGGGATCGTGTATGCTGGTGGTGAAAATGAAAACGGCATCAGCAAACATACGTTCCTGGTTGAATTACCGGAGAAAGGCCGGAACATCAGCTTCAGTGCATTACCCGATCTTCCTGTTCCCGTAACAAATGCATCGGCTACTGCCATTGGAAACAGAATTTTCCTCGCGGGCGGTGAAACAACAGCGGGCGTGAGCAACCAGTTCCTGCTGCTGGACCTCGACAATACGGAAGCAGGATGGCAGATATTACCTGTTCTGCCCAAACCGGTATCGCATGCCATACTGCTGCAGCACAACGCAAGTGTTTACCTTATTGGCGGAAGAATGAAGCGTCACAACAACACCAGCGTATTATACAAAACGGTATCCGTATTCAATACAAACAGCATGGAATGGAAAGAAAAACCAGCTTTGCCCTATGCTTTGAGCGCCGGAACAGGTGTTGTGTGCCACAATGCCCTATTCGTTTTTGGCGGCGATAAAGGAGACGCCTTCCACCGTACCGAAACCCTGATCAACGCTATCGCCAATAGCAGAGATGAAAAAGAAAAGGCACAACTTACGGCTGAAAAAGCGACACTTCAAAACGAGCATCCCGGGTTCAGCAATGAAGTTCTTGCTTACAATATTATTGCGGATACATGGGAAACAGCAGGACATATCCCTTTCCCAACACCTGTTACCACAACGGCTTTGGTGTGGAACGCAAATTTTTTCCTTCCAAGTGGCGAAATAAAAGCCGGTATTCGTTCTCCGTTCATTCTATCCGCTAAACTGATGCACAAATGAACCGGTCGAAAACATATCCCTGGATAGTGGTAGGACTGCTTTGGGTGGTGGCATTACTCAATTACATGGACCGCCAGATGCTGAGCACCATGAAACCATCCATGATGCTGGATATAGCTGAATTACAAACGGCCACCAACTTTGGCAGACTCATGGCTATCTTCCTGTGGATTTACGGATTCATGAGTCCGGTGGCGGGTATTATAGCCGACCGGGTGAACAGGAAATGGCTCATCATCACCAGCTTATTCGTGTGGAGCGCCGTTACGCTTGCTATGGGATATGCGCAAACTTTCTCTCAACTGTACTGGCTCCGCGCCATTATGGGGGTGAGTGAAGCCTTGTATATTCCTGCGGGATTGTCGTTGATAGCGGATTATCATACCGATAAAACCAGGTCGCTGGCCGTAGGCATTCACATGACCGGGCTGTACGTGGGCCAGGCCCTGGGCGGTTTCGGCGCCACCATTGCCACGGCCTACTCCTGGAAAACGGCTTTTCATAGTTTTGGCATCATCGGCATGGTGTACGCCCTGGTGCTGGTACTTTTTTTAAAGGAAAAGAAACTACCGGCAGCGCACACGGAAAGGATGGTTGCACCAGGGATCGGGAAGGGACTGATGTTGTTGTTCACGAATATTTCTTTCTGGATCATCCTGTTCTATTTTGCCATGCCGAGCTTACCAGGTTGGGGCGTAAAAAACTGGCTGCCTACCTTGTTTTCTGAAAGTCTGGGCATTGAAATGGCTGAAGCGGGACCGCTTTCCACCATTACCATCGCCGCATCTTCCTTCATTGGCGTGATCTTCGGAGGAATTCTATCCGACCGCTGGGTGCAGAAAAATATCCGGGGAAGGATATACACCAGCGCCATTGGATTAGGACTTACCATTCCATCACTATTGTTCGTGGGCTTCGGCCATTCCCTCTTCAGCGTGGTGGGCGCGGCTTTCTGTTTTGGTTTTGGCTTCGGTATGTTCGACGCGAACAACATGCCCATCCTCTGCCAGTTCGTGCCCGCGAAATACCGCGCCACGGCTTACGGGTTAATGAATATGGCCGGCGTATTCGCTGGCGCCTTTGTAACCGATTGGCTGGGACGATCCACCGACGCCGGCAACCTGGGAAGAGATTTCTCCCTGCTCGCAGGCATCGTACTGCTC
>CAMLPA010000272.1 GCA_946481605.1 uncultured Flavihumibacter sp.
GGCGCAAAGGCGCAACGCGTTGTTTGTGTTTGGGGCGGTTTCAGTTTGGAGATGTGTATTTTTCTTTCCCGCAACGGCGCACTGCTTCCTGCTTCGTTCCTCGCTGCATCGCAGGCGCAACGCATAGATTATTGGCGACCTTCCTGGGTTGATGGGAAATCCAAAATTCAACATTCAACATCCGAAATTCTTATCCCTATTGGCTTTTCCGGGAGCAGGTATTCATACCAAGTACAGTGTAGAGCGGGCAGAAGCCAATAAGAGAAGTGAGGAGAAAAACACCTGCTATAACCAGTAATACTACACCCAAGGTGCCGGTGATGGTGCCGGAGAAGTAGAGGATGGCGATGGCGATAGCGGCCAGTACACGAATGGAGCGATCGAGGGAACCCATATTATTTTTCATAGCTTTATTTTTTGCGAGAGGAAAGTTAGTAGGTAGGAGAAGGTGCGGGCGTGATTTTCATCACGTTTCGGGTTGTTTGAAATCATTTTCTTTCCGCGCAAGATTGATTAAAATGATAAAAACAGTTTATGGCACAGCATAGCAACAGCATTAAGGCGCAATTCCCGGGGTTTGAGACGGCGTTGGTGGAAGAACTGGAGGAGAAGGCGGAACTGAAGTCGTTTGAAGCGGGGGAATGGCTGCTGCGGACGGGACAGAACATCCGGTCTACGATGCTTATCATCAGCGGACTGGTGAAGGTATTCCGGCAGGATGAGGAAGGGAACGAATACTTCATGTATTACCTGGAGCCGGGCCAGGCCTGTGCTTTGTCGATGATTTGCGCGGCAAAACAGGAGACGAGCCAGATCATGGCGAAAACAGTGCTGCCCACGGAAGTGATACGGATACCGCTGGACAATATGGACGCATGGATGGCGAAATATAAGTCGTGGTATTATTTTGTGCTTGAAACTTACAGGGCAAGGTTCGAAGAATTGTTATCCACCGTGGATCATATCGCGTTTCGGAATATGGATGAAAGGCTGGTGTTTTATCTGAGGAAATACCAGGAGACTACGGGTTCGAACCAGATACAGCTTTCGTTTACGGAGATAGCGCAGGAGTTAAATTCTTCGAGGGAGGTGATTTCGAGGTTGATGAAGAAACTTTCAGATAAGGGGCTGGTGCGGTTGCATAAGAGTTATGTGGAGATGGTGGATTTGGGGAGGGCGCTGGGGTGAGGGGTTTGGGAGGATTTTTTTGGGGAGAGGGGTTGGGGTTTTGGGTGAGGGGTTGGTTGGTGGGGGGAGCTGGTTTGTTTGGGAGGGGTTGGTTGGGAGGTAGTCGATGGGAGATCACTTCACTGCGTTCGTGATTGGGGTCACGAAATGTGCAGTTGGCGAAGCGGAGATTTGTGCGAAAATACATCGTATGGAAATCGCAGGTTATCTCGCTTCTTTGGTAATAGGCATTTCGCTGGGGTTGATAGGCGGCGGAGGTTCAATTCTTACTGTTCCGGTGCTGGTTTATCTTTTTAATGTAGAGCCCGTAGTGGCAACGGCTTATTCGTTGTTTATCGTGGGTACTACCAGTCTCGTGGGCAGTTTCCCCAAATACAACCTGGGAGAGGTTAACCTTAAAACGGCGTTCATCTTCGGGCTACCATCCATTGCTGCGGTATATGCCACACGCGCTTTCATCGTTCCTTCTATTCCGGCTGAACTATTCTCCATCGGCTCACTGGTCGTCACCAAATCACTGATGATGATGCTGCTGTTCGCAGTATTGATGGTGTTCGCCTCCGTTTCCATGATCCGTAATAAAAATAAAGATGCAGTTGTTGAAACACAACCTCAGCAATTCAATTATCCGCTGATTCTGCTGGAAGGCGCGGTGGTGGGCACCCTTACCGGTTTGGTAGGTGCCGGAGGCGGTTTTCTGATTATTCCAGCATTGGTGCTGCTCAGTAAATTGCCGATGAAACAGGCCATAGGCACGTCCCTGCTTATCATTGCAGCGAAATCACTGATCGGTTTTACCGGCGATCTCGGTAAAGAAACCATGAACTGGTCCTTGCTCGCTACTGTTACCGTGCTCGCAGTATTGGGCATATTCCTTGGCAACAGGTTGAGTAAAAAAATAGAAGCCGCCAAACTCAAAAAAGGTTTCGGCTGGTTCGTATTGGTAATGGGCGTTTACATTATTGTGAAAGAACTCTTCTTCGCCACTACAGTTGCAGGACATTAATCATATTCAACGTGCAGCAGGTTATGAAGCAACTCCTTCTTTTAATAGCAACAATATTCATTTCCCACACAAGCCGGGCGCAGGAGCATACCACGGACACCACCGGACTGCTCCATGCTTTCAGGAAAGGAAGCATTCACGGGCATTTCCGGCAGTTCTTCATGGCCACCGACAACAGGCACGGTCTTTCAGATTACCATGCCAATGCGATAGGCGGCGGTATTAAATATGAAACAGCCGCTTTCAAAGGATTCAAACTGGGGGTAAGCGGGTTCTTCATCTATAATATTTTCTCCTCCGATCTCGGCAAGGCCGATCCCGCAACAAATGCACACAACAGGTACGAGATTGGTTTATTCGACATTGAAGATCCTTACAATAAAAAGAACATCGACCGGCTAGAAGAACTTTATCTTTCTTATCAGTTCAAAAAGAACACGATCACTTTCGGAAAACAAATCATCAAAACCGCGTTCATCAATCCACAGGACAGCAGGATGCGCCCGACTGAAGTGGAAGGACTTTTCACACAACTATATCCTTCTTCGCATACAAAAATCGAAACCGGGTTACTGTATAATATTTCTCCACGAAGCACAACTGAGTGGTATCCCGCGGCCCACTCAATTGGTATATATCCGCAAGGTATTAACCGGAACGGCACACCAGGCCAATACAAAAATCAACTTCATTCGAAAGGCGTATTACTGGCGGGACTTCATTTCCAGCCTGATACCGAAACGCATCTGCAAGCCTGGGAATATGTAGCGGAGAATATCTTTCACACTACATTCATCCAGGCAGAGAAAGTGTTTCCAACGCGCACCGGCCGCTGGCTGGCGGCATTACAATATATCCGGCAGGACGCGGTTGGTGATGGCGGCAATCCTGACGGGGATTTCACTTACTTCGATCCGTCGAATAAGGTGAATATTTTCGGTGCAAGAACAGGTTGGGAAAGGAAGCATACGCAACTTACGCTGAATTATACGAGGATCACCGGTTCAGGAAGGTTTACTTTTCCACGTGAATGGGGAACGGAACCATTGTTTACGTATCTGTCCAGGGAGCGGAATGAAGGGTATGGTAATGTGCACGCTGTATCGGTTTTGCTGAAAAAAGATATGCCAAGGCAGCACCTGAAAACGGAGTTGGGGTATGGGCATTATTACCTTCCGGAGGTGAATGATTATAGTTTGAATAAATATGGACTTCCGGCGTACAATCATGTTAAGTTATGGGGGGATTATAGTTTTCAGGGTGGTTTGAGCGGGATGGATATCGCGGTATTGTATGTGCATAAGGGGATATTGAAAGAAACGGTGGCGGAAAAGTACCTGATTAACAAAACGGCTTTGTCGCATTACAGTATTATTTTGAATTATCATTTTTAAATCGAAAATTATGGGGGAAGTACAGTCAATAAAACGGGTGATTTTATGGAACCGGGTTATCCGGTTTGTGGTGGGTGGATTTTTTATGGGTACCGGGCTTTATTATTGGAAGGAAGGTGGGTGGGCGGCTGTGTTGTTGGGAGGAGTATTTGTTGTGACAGGTTTGTTCAGGCCGAGGCGCTGTTTGGGCGAGGGCGGGTGTGGGGTGAGTTAGTTGGGCGGTAGTCGATGGGAGATCACTTCACTGCGTTCGTGATTTTGGTCACAATGGAAGTTGAGCAGGAAGCCGACATTTGTAAAAAATCAATTGTATTCTATGCTGGAAGTATTCAAACAACCCTGGCCCTGGTACGTGGCTGGTGGATTAATAGGACTGATTGTACCGGCACTACTGTTGCTGGGCAACAAACATTTTGGGATATCGGCCAACCTGCGTCATGCGTGCGCGGCCTGTTTTCCTGCCAACATCAAATTTTTTAAGTACGACTGGAAGAAAGAAGCGTGGAACCTGTTCTTCGTGGGCGGCATTTTTATTGGCGCCATCATCGCAGCTACGCTGCTCGCTGACCCGAACCCGATACAGGTAGATCCCAGGCTTACACAGGAACTGGCCGGGTATGGTATTACCGATTACAGCAATATGGTACCGAAAGACCTGCTTTCCTGGGAAGCACTGTTTACCACACGGGGCATCATCATGATGGTTGCGGGCGGGTTCCTGGTCGGCTTCGGCACCCGGTACGCGGGCGGTTGCACTAGCGGCCACGCCATTATGGGCATCAGCGATCTCCAGATGCCTTCCATCATCGCCACCTGCTGCTTTATGGTCGGCGGCTTCCTCATGGCCAATTTCATTTTACCCATCATCATGCGTTTATAATTATGGAAACTATTCAGAAAAACACAACACCTGCTTCCGGCTCACTTACAGATTATGAAGTAAGGTCGCAGGACACCATGTGCACAAACGATTCCATTCAAAAACATCCCTGGTGGTACAACTTCAAATACGCCGCAGTAGGCATCCTTTTCGGGATCGTATTCGTGAAAGCAGAAATCATCTCCTGGTTCCGTATCCAGGAAATGTTCAGGCTGCAAAGTTTTCACATGTATGGCGTAATCGGTACCGCCATTGCTGTAGGCGCACTTTCAGTATTTCTCATCAAAAAATTCAGGGTTAAAACCATCCACGGGGAACCCATTACGTTCACGCCCAAGAAATTCAACAAAGGACAGGTAATCGGGGGACTGATCTTCGGATTAGGCTGGGCGCTTACCGGCGCATGTCCCGGACCGCTGTTCGCGCAGATCGGCACCGGAGCTACTGTGGTGGCCGTAGTGATACTGAGCGCTATTGCAGGAACCTGGGTGTACGGCTATTTCAGAGAAAAGCTGCCCCACTAATGCCTCTGGCAAAAGCATGCTCCCCCTTTGCGCCTTGGCGCCTTGGCGAGATATATTTTCTCGCTAAGGCGCAAAGGCGCAAAGGAAAACAGGAGAAACTAAACCCTGATGGTGAAACTGGTGTTACCGGGCTGAAGAGTGCTTAAGTTGAAACTGAAGCCATGGTTCAGCAATACTTCCCTTACCAACGTGAGGCCGATTCCCTGCCCATC
>CAMLPA010000273.1 GCA_946481605.1 uncultured Flavihumibacter sp.
AACCGGAGTAAAGCGGTGTTAATACAGGCCGTGCACCACCTGGTGGATAAGTTTGAAGGACTGTATTATTTTCCCGCTTATGAACTGGTTATTGATGACCTGCGTGATTACCGTTTTTATGCCGAAGACATGGTACACCCCAACTACCAGGCCACCAGCTATGTTTGGGAGAAGCTGGCCGAAAGTTGCTTTGATGAGGACACGCGTTCCTTGCTGGAAGAATTGCGGAAAACCGACCTGGCATACAGGCACCGTCCATTCAACCCCGAGACCACCCAGCATAAAAAATTTCTGCAGGACCAACTTACACGTACGGCCGCCCTGCAGAAAAAATATGATTACCTCGATCTCAGCCAGGAACTACTGTATTTTGCGCAGGGATCCTGATGGGGAAATTGTATTCTTCTTTCAGAAACTGCTCCAGGCTTTCCAGTAAACAGAACTGGTTGCGCGCCCTGTCCAGGTTATGATCCGGGTACCTGGTTCTGTAATACACATCTCCTTTCAGAAAATCTGTCATAAAGCGCAGCGCCTGCTGGTAAATCATGATCAGCCCTGAATAATGGATGTGCCGCATTTCCTCCGCGGTAAAGCTGTGTGCCATTTCATGGAGGTAGCCGTTCAGGATGGCTTTGTAATATTCTTTCCGGATGTGGATTGCGTTAAAATCCGTGCTGTTCTCGTCTACACTGCAGGTCATCGTGCGGATCATATCCCCGATATCGGAATAGAACCTTCCGGGCATCACGGTATCCATGTCTACGGGACAAACCACTTCATTTGAATCCCTGTTGAACAGGATATTGCTCACTTTGGTATCGTGGTGCATCACACGTATCCTGTAGTCCGGGTTTTGAAGAATGCTGTTGAAGAAACTGAGGATGTATGCTTTCTTTAAAAGTCCGTCCACTAGCGCTTCGGCCCTGATTTTTCTATCGGGCACGGCGTTCCGGATGGCTTCTTCGAATTGTTCGAAGCGGTAGCCGAGGTCGTGGAACCGAGGAAGTATTTCACGGAGCAGGTGGATGTTGGAGCCGTTCAGCTCATGGGTGAATTGTCCGAAGCAACGGGCGGCGGTGTACGCAAGTTGCGTATTGTCGGCGAGGTCGGGGGAATAGGTGTTTTCAATAAACTCGAATCCACGCCAGAAACGGTTTTCATCATCGGTGTATCCCATTTCTCCTTTTGCGGTTAGCAACGGCCTTGGGAGTGCAATGGTGCTGCCTGTTTGTGCCAGGTAATTCCGTACGATAAGGTAGTTGTGCTGGATATCTTCCGGTTGCTGAAACACGGCGGTGTTCACCACCTGCAGCACAATATTGATGTGCCTCAGGTGATCGGTTATTTTATAAGTATGGTTGATCAACCCATTCCCGAGGGGATTGATTTCCGCCTGGGCGGGGTTGATACCAAATTGGGGCAGTATATGCTGAATCGTAGCCAGGTTCATGTGAATTGTTGGATCAGTACTCGTCGTTTAAAGCGAAAACAGGCTTCCGGTGCATCCATTCTCCTCCGGTGAAGTCGGGGAATTCAACAGTTTGGTTACCCAGTTCTATGGATTGTTCGCTAAGGGGTGTGATGGCGCTCCATGCGGCGGCGTCGTACACATCCATTGGCGTGGGGGTTTTGCGTTTGATGGATTCCACGAAAGCGTGCAGTACGAAGAAGTCCATGCCGCCATGTCCTGCGCCTTCGGTCGATTTGCTCCAGCGTGCCCACAGCGGGTGGTCATATTTTTCGAACCAGGTTTTCGCTTCGTCCCATTGGTGGGCCTTGCTTACACCTTCGATGTGCACGGATTTGTTTACATCCATCCACAGACCCTTTGTACCCTGCACGCGGAAACCGAGTGAGTAGGGGCGTGGAAGGTTGGTATCGTGTTGCAGCAGGATGGTTTCCCCGTTTGCACAGTCAATGGAAGTGGTCACCACATCACCGAGTTTGAAGTTCACTTTGGCGTTGGGATGGTTCTCACCGCCTTTTTCCACCACATAGTTGTGCAGGCCGCGGGCCTTGCTGCTGAACGAGTTCAGGCTAAGGAACTTATTACCCCTGTTGATGTTGATGTAGTTGGCAACCGGTCCGATGCCGTGTGTGGGATACAGGTCGCCGTTACGGTGAACGGAGTGCAGTGTTCTCCAACTGGCTTCGGAGAAGCCTTTCTCCCCGAATTCAGCGCCATCGAATTTAACAGCGCGAAGGTCGTGCTGGTAACCGCCCTGGAGGTGTATAATTTCCCCGAAAACGCCCTGGCGTACCATATTGAGCGCGGCCATCACATCACGGCGGTAGCATACGTTCTCTAACATCATTACATGCGCCTGCGCTTTTTCGGCGGCATGTACCACATCCCAATGGTCCTGAAGGGTAATACCGATCATTACTTCGGAACCGATGTATTTTATGCCCGATTCGATGCTGCTGATGATCATCGGCTTGTGCCATTCCCATGGTGTGGAAATGATAATACCGTCGATATCTTTCATCTCCAGCATTTTCTTCCACGCATAAGGATCACCGGTGAATATCTTGGGAACGGTTTTGTTGTTTCTGGCGAAGACTTTTTTCGACATCTCGAGCATTCTGTCGTTGATATCGCAGATGGCTACTACGTCCACGTCACTGCGACGCAGGGCATTGTCGAGGTGGTTCTGGCCCCTGTATCCGACACCTATAAAAGCGAGGCGGACTTTTTTATTCTGGGCGAAAAGACTTCCCGAGGGAAGGATCGCAAGTCCGGCGGCAGCAATCGCAGACTGCTTTACAAAGTTTCTTCTATCCATTTTTTCCTATTGATGCCTGAAATTAGGGATTGGCTTTCAATGGAAAAAACGACAAACGTTTGCGCATTTTCAGATATTTTAACGAAAACGTTTGTGTAAGCCTTAATGGATGCGGTCGCCCCTCAATTCCTGGGTCAAAAGGAGTGCGGCCTCGTATTCGAGCCATGCTTTCCAGCGGGTCCGGACCTGGTCTTTTGGGAGGTAATGTTCCGCAAGTTCAATGAACAAACGGTAGTGCCCGGCTTCACTTTCCATGAAGCGGCGGTAGAACTTACGCATGTATTCATCGTTCAGCCCTTCACTCAGTCGTTTAAAGCGCTCGCAACTTCTTGCTTCAATCAGCGCCATAATGAGCAGTTTATCCAGGAAGTAAGCTTCGGTGCTGCCACCTTTCACTGTAAAGCTCAGCAGGCCGTTTACGTATAGGTCTTTCCGTTGTTTCCCTAATGGCAGTCCGCGTTTTTTCAGTTCTGATAATACCAGCCTGAAATGTCCCCATTCTTCCGTTACGATGGGCGATAGTTCCTCCACGAGCATTTCTTTGTCTGAATACCGCTGAATGAGGCTGATGCAGGTGTTGGCTGCTTTTTGTTCGCACCAGGCATGGTCGGTAAGAATAGCCTGGAGGGAAATTCCGGCGAGGTCCACCCAACGTGGATCGGTGGGAAGTTGAAGGCCCAGGATGTTGCGTGTATCTTCAGAAAGTTGCTCCATGTTCCAAAGATAGGAACCGTAAGGCTTCCGGGAGAATGAACTCTGTTGTAAGAAAAATATTTTCGTTGAAACACTAATTGTTTTTTCAGGGCAACTCCGTGTAAAACAGGTGTTAACACTAAGGGAAAATACGGTTGTTTCACCTCATGTTTTTTGTTGACCTTTGTGGCTCAAAGTTTTTTCCGATGCCCCTATACCTCCGCGCAAAACTACATGAGCGCAAAGAAACTAATGCGTTCAGGTCGCTGGTATTACCCGACCAAAGCACCGACTTGTCTTCCAACGATTACCTCGGCGTGGTACAGGCCGGAAAAATCGAGGACTGGCTAAAGGAGCACTATCCCCATGCCGGCTGGAAGCACGGCAGCACCGGCTCCAGGTTACTGGCCGGAAACTGTGCCCTGGCGGAGGCGCTGGAAGCAAAACTGGCCGCTTTCCACGATTCAGAAGATGCACTGATCTTTAATTCAGGCTACGACGCCAACCTCGGGCTCCTCAGTTCCGTTCCCCAGAAAAATGACCATGTAATCTATGACGCGCTTGCGCATGCCAGTATCCGCGACGGCATCCGGCTCAGCTTCGCGAAAAACTATAATTTCAGGCACAACAATATGGATGATCTCCGCCGGAAACTGGACATCCCCTGCCAGGGTGAAAGATTCATCGTTACCGAATCGGTGTTTTCCATGGACGGAGATATGCCGCCAATGGAAGAACTGGCTTCCATCGCTGAAGCGTACCGCGCACACCTTATTATTGATGAAGCACATGGTATTGGCGTTTTGGGAGAAAAAGGAGAGGGGTTGGCGCAATCCATGGAACTACATAAAAAATGTTTCGCGCGCATCTATACTTTTGGGAAGGCCATGGGCTGCCATGGCGCGGTGATCGCGGGTTCATCTATGCTGATGGACTTCCTCGTGAATTACTGCCGTTCCTTTATATATACCACGGCGCTGCCCGAAGCTTCACTGGCTGCCATAGAAGCAGCATATAGTGTTGTGCCCGAAATGCAGGAAGAAAGGGCAGGGCTCAGCCGGTTGATCGCAGCCTGGAAAAAACTGGAGGTTCCTTTTGAAAAACTGGAGTCGCCCACGGCCATTCAGGGCATCGTGGTGCCGGGCACTGATGCTGTCAAGAAGGTTGAACTGAAGTTGCTGGAAGCGGGCATACAGGCCAGGGCCATCCTTAGTCCTACTGTTCCTGCCGGCAGAGAACGCATAAGACTGGTATTTCATGCCTTCAATACCGAAGATGATCTGCGTCATTTACAACAGGTTTTACTGGCCTGATGCTGTTTACTGGGGGAAAAGCGCTTTTTTTGTACATTAGAAGAAGAAACAAGCGATATGAGAACAATCCCCTTCCTGGTAAGCGCGGCGGCAACGATAGGTCTGGTAACGGTTTTGAACACACGCTGGAACGTTGGCGGTTCCGAAACGCCGAGGTTGGGTGGTTTTTTAAGTCCGCAGCACGGTTTCTGGCAGAACGCCGCTCCGGAAGATGAAAACTTTAGCGGAAAACTTGCGCTGAATGGTTTGAAAGGAAAAGCCGCCGTTTACTTTGATGAGCGCCTCGTGCCCCATGTTTTTGCCGATCAGGAAGAAGATGCTTTTTATGTGCAGGGATACCTGCACGCGAAGTTCCGCCTTTGGCAGATGGAATTCCAGACCCACGCGGCTGCAGGCCGCCT
>CAMLPA010000274.1 GCA_946481605.1 uncultured Flavihumibacter sp.
TAGGCCACTGTAAACAGGAAAGATTTACATTTTTCCGCTTCTACCTCGGCGCGGTTGCGCCACATTTTTTCAAAGGCCGACTGCACCACGTCGCGGGCATCTTCCTCGTGTTTCAGGTTTTTGAGTATAAAACGGTACACATTGTCTGCATACTGCCTTACACAATCATTGTAATCTTTTTCCGTCATAAACAGTGGGCCTGTTGGTTATTGTTGTGCGTTGAAAGTGTGACGGGTGAACGGGGAGAATGTTACAGCATCCTCCAAAAAAATTACCGGGTCGCTGAAATTACATGCTGACCGATGGAACGGAGGAGTTTCACCTCTTTGTGGAAAGTTGATTTTTCAGCGGAAAACTCCTGTGGTTCCTCCCCTGAAAAACCTTCTTCCCGGCTTTGCCGTTCGCTCCAGATGCAGCACAGCAGCAGTACCGCTATCCCTCCTGCAATTATTGCGCTCCTGCGTTTCATATACTGTTGTTTTCAGGATTAGACGAAGGTAATGGCTTTTTGTTACAGATTTTTTCAGAAAAGCAATCGATTGTACCTGTTAACACAGTTCAAATCCCATCTTTACTACGTGTAATTGCTTTATTTTGCAGCCGTTAACGTTGAAAACACCTGTTTATGAACCAGAATTTCGTACAAAGAATAGGAGCTGAACTGCAAGAAATCCGCGAAGCGGGATTGTTCAAATCCGAACGCATCATTACCAGCGAACAAGGGCCCGAGATTGTAGTGAACGGGAAAACCGTTTTGAATTTCTGCGCCAACAACTACCTCGGCCTTTCTTCCCACCCCAAAGTGATTGAGGCCGCCCACAAAGCGATCGATTCCCATGGGTATGGCATGAGCAGTGTCCGCTTTATATGTGGTACTCAGGATATTCATAAAGAACTGGAAACCAAGATCGCGCAGTTTCTGGGTACAGAAGATACTATATTGTATGCCGCGGCTTTCGACGCGAACGGTGGCGTATTTGAGCCCCTCTTCAACGAGCAGGATGCCATCATCTCCGATGCCCTGAACCACGCCTCTATTATAGATGGTGTTCGTTTGTGCAAAGCACAGCGTTTCCGGTACAACCACAACGATATGGCCGACCTGGAAGCGAAGCTGAAGGAAACCCAGGGACTCCGCAGCCGCATCATCGTAACCGACGGCTCCTTCAGCATGGACGGTACCATCGCCCAACTCGATAAAATCTGTGACCTCGCCGACCAATACGATGCCATCGTGATGATCGATGAATGCCATTCTTCCGGATTCCTCGGTAAAACAGGTCGCGGTACCCACGAATACCGTGGTGTAATGGGCCGCATCGATATTATCACCGGAACGCTGGGCAAAGCCCTCGGCGGCGCCTCCGGCGGATTTACCAGCGGGAAAAAAGAGATCATCGAAATGCTGCGCCAGCGCAGCCGTCCCTATCTTTTCTCGAATACCGTCGCACCCAGTATCGTAGGGGCTTCCATCGCGGTACTCGATATGCTGAGTGAAACCACCGAACTCCGCGATAAACTGGAATTCAACACGAAATTCTTCCGCTCCAAAATGACGGAAGCCGGCTTCGATATCAAACCCGGGGACCATCCTATTGTACCGATTATGTTGTATGAAGCGGTACTTGCCCAGCAATTCGCGGCCAGACTGCTCGAAGAAGGGGTATATGTGATCGGGTTCTTCTTCCCCGTAGTGGCGAAAGGACAGGCGCGTATCCGCGTTCAACTGAGTGCGGCGCACGAGCAGGAGCACCTCGAAAAGGCTATTGCCGCATTTACCAAAGTTGGAAAAGAATTGGGCGTACTGAAGTAAGCGAGCATGAATTATAATCTTATGGCGGCGCCTGTTTACAGGATGCCGCCATTTTTTTACAACAAAGAAGGGCGTTCGGTGATTTCATGGTATTTGATCACATCCTTCGCATAATAATGCACCACCATACTTTTACGGGATAGGGCAGGATTCAGGATAGGTGCTCCGCCATGGATCAGGTTGGCGTGCCAGATCAATACATCCCCTTTCTTCGCCAGAAATTCCTTTTGTGGAAAATCGTGTTGGGTGAGCAGGTCGGCTATCGCGTCTTCATAATCATGGTAATCCTTGTTTCCCAGTTTTAATAAAGTGCTGCCTGTATTAAATCCGCCATTTAACAAAAAGGGAAGTTTGTGGCTGCCGGGGTAATAAAACAATGGACCGTTTTCATGGGAAATATCTTCCAAGGCAATCCAGGCGGCGATAAGATAGCCAAGCGGATAGGTGGTCATGTGAATACTGTCGGAGTGTGCCCGTTGTCCGCTGCCTTTTAAAAAGTTGATGGTTTGAAAGGCTACGATTTCCCGGTCAAGAAGAAATTCAAGTAATCGTACAAGCGCCGGGTCTTCGGCCATTTGCCGGATGGTGTCAGATTTCTTGTTGGCGAACATGAGCTTGTTGCCATATTTGAACTTTATCTGATGGGTACTTAGGAGCCGTTCTATTTCACTGTTGATTTCATCGCATTGTGACGCTTTAAAACACTGCTCTATTATGAGATAACCCTTTTCACTCCATTCGAAAATGCCTTTTTGTATGTCGGAAGAAAAATTCTGAAACCCATCTTTCTGCGGCGCCAGTTCGGCTGAATCGCCCGTGTCGAGCCAGGCACGGGAGGTTTTATCGGGGAAATCTTTACTTGAAATGGAACCTGTCAATGGTTTATTCAGGTTGTATTTCCGGTAAGCGGCCTTATTGTGTTGCAACTTTCCCAGGTGGAGCAGGTTGTATAACCAATGAACAGGTTTGTAGCTTTTCAATGACATAAAACAAATGTAGCCAAATGCCCGCATCCCGGTGCGCGCTTTCAGCGAAATTGTGCCGGGGTTAAAATGATCCGGACCATAATCTTTCCACTGAAATTGCCAATCTCTTCTCATCTTTGCGCCATGAAATATCTTTTCTACGTGCTGGTGGCGGGAACGCTTTTCTCCGCCTGCAACAACAATAATGTTACGGAGAACAAATCCCTGGGTAAATTCTTTGAGCAACAAGGCGTTACGGGAAGTTTCGGCCTTTTCGACAACGGAAAGGGCACGTTTACCCTATTCAACCTCTCCCGCTTCCGCGACAGCGCATACCTGCCAGCCTCCACGTTCAAGATCGTGAACGGATTAATAGGACTCGAAGCCGGTCGTGTGACCGATGAAAAAATGGTCATAAAATGGGACGGCGTTACCCGCTCTATTGAAAACTGGAACCAGGATCTGACCATGGAACAGGCTTTTCGCTATTCCGCCGTACCCTGGTACCAGGAACTGGCCCGCAGGATCGGGAAAGATACCATGCAACATTTCCTGGATACGCTGGGCTATGCGGGCAGCGCAGGGAAAGCCGTTATTAAAGACAATCTGGATACTTTCTGGCTCGACAATTCCATCAAAATCACCGCCGACGAACAACTGGGGCTTGTGAAGAAACTGTATTTTAACCAACTTCCATTCCAGCCCCGCACGCAAAAGATACTGCAGAAGATGATGGTGCAGGAAGACAACAGCAACTATATCCTGGCCTATAAAACGGGTTGGGGAACTGCTGAAAATGGGCACGCCATCGCCTGGGTAGTAGGTTGGGTGGAAGAGAACAGGCACCCGTATTTCTTTGCGCTGAACATAGAAGATGCCAATCCCAACGCTGATATTCCCGCCAAAAGAATGGCCATTCTGAAAGGTATTCTGAAAGAACTGGGTTTCCTGGAAGGGAAAATGTAACCCGGAACCTGCACGGTTTTTGCCATCATTGGGTTTGATTCGTAAATTGCCTGAACTAAAAGAAGACTCATTTGCTTGAATTTCAATACCCGGTATGGTGGTGGGCGCTCCTGTTGCTGCCCCTTATAACACTCCTTTTCTGGCTCGTGGTACGCTGGAAAAAGAATACCATGCGTAAGATCGGCGACCCCGAGCTTGTAAAAACTTTGTTGCGCGGTGATTCCCCCCGCCGCTTCACGTTTTCTCATATCCTACTTACACTTGCCGCCGGATTGCTTGTGGCGGCGCTCGCCCATCTCCGTAAGCCTTCAGGGGGCGAAAACATTTCCCGCACAGGCGTGGATGTGATGGTAGCGCTGGACGTTAGTAAAAGTATGCTGGCGCAGGATGTGACGCCCAGCCGCATGGAAAAAGCCAAACATCTGGTGGCAAAAATGCTGGATGAACTCGGTAACGACCGGGTGGGACTGGTGATTTTCGCTGGTCATGCTTATTTCCAGATGCCACTTACCACGGACCTCGCAGCGGCAAGGTTGTACATCAATTCCGCGAGTCCGGCAATGGTGTCTACACAGGGAACAGTGATTGCCGAAGCGCTCAGACTCTGTAATTCCGCCTTCAATCCCAAAGAAAAAAAGTATAAAGCGGTACTGCTCATCACTGATGGTGAGGACCATGACCCCGATGCCGTAGCCACCGCGCAGGCCATGGCCGAAAACGGTGTCATGATCTCCACGGTAGGCGTGGGAAGTACGGAAGGAGCGAAAATTCCCGATGAAGAGACAGGAGATTTTAAAAGAGATGAAACCGGAAATGTAGTGGTATCCGCACTGAATGAACAGTTATTACGTGATATTGCCGCCGCTGGAAATGGGGAGTACGTGCAACTGGTAAGTACCGATATGGCCGTGAAAGGCCTGCGCGACCGGCTGGATACATTGGAACAGCGCACGGTGAGCGATAAAAGTCAGGCCAATTACAAATCTTTCTTCTACTGGTTTGTGCTGGGGGCTGCTATTTTCCTGCTGGCGGAATTCCTGGTGAACGCCATGCCTTCCCGGTTCAGTAAATACAAGGTATTCCTTGCTAAAAAAGAGACTACATGAAACAATGGTGCCTAATTATTGTTTTCTTCCTGCCATTGTTCGCGTCCGCACAGTCGGCTACACCGAACAATCTTATCAAAAAAGGGAACGAGTTGTATAGAAAGGGTGCTTTCGATAAAGCCCTGGAAGCATACGAAAATGCGTTGAAAGCCAAACCAGATAATATGGTGGCCGGATATAACCAGGGAAACGCATTGTACCGTTCTGAAAAGTTTGATGAAGCCGCGCAGCGATTTGGTGAAGCCGCTGAAAAAGCGAAGTCTGCAGCCGATAAGAGCCGTGCGTATTACAACCAGGGTGTGGCCATGAACAAGCAGAACCAACTGGAACCCGCTA
>CAMLPA010000275.1 GCA_946481605.1 uncultured Flavihumibacter sp.
CCGAGATATTTAACACAGTAGGAGGTATCCAGACCTCCGCTGAAACCTAGTACAACTTTTTTAGCCATGATAATTGATTGCAGAAATGATTGAATGGGTTAAAAATGAAAGAGCGACCGGATAAAAGAAGATTTCTCTTTTCCAAGACGCAGGAGCTTCACCAGCCTGTTCTGTTTGAAACGCAGCAGGCGCTCGTACACTTTCGATTTTTCTTCGAAATGTTCTTTGGTCTCCTTTGGTTCGTAATGATCTTTCGGATCGTAGAGCATGGCGGTGCACATGCAGTTCTTACGGTCCTTACTCATCAGGATATCGTAGTTCACACAGCTTTTACAACCGGCCCAGAATGCTTCATCCTGGGTGAGTTCGGAGTAAGTAACAGGTTCGTAGCCGAGTTCGCTGTTGATCTTCATAACAGCGAGGCCGGTGGTTAGACCAAACAGCTTTGCATCCGGATATTTTTCGCGGCTGAGGTCGAATATTCTTTTCTTGATCCCTTTGGCAACGCCACTTTTCCTGAATTCGGGAGAAACGATCAACCCGCTGTTGGCCACATATTCACCTTCCCAGGTTTCAATATAGCAGAAGCCTACCCAGGTACCATCGGGGGTGTGGGCGATAACGGCTTTTCCTTCTTCCATTTTCGTGGCAACGTATTCAGGGGAACGTTTGGCGATGCCTGTTCCACGCGCTTTCGCGGAGGACTCCATTTCGTCGGTAATAGTAGTAGCGTAGTGTTTATCATCAGGAGTAGCTACTCTGATAATAATGGATTGATTTTCCAACTCTGTAAATTGTAATATGATTGTAATACAGTCAGAAAACACGTATCGTGTCAGGTATAACGGGGGGATTTTTCCACTGACAGGGGCTAGGGGTTACCTGCTCGTCCTGTCAGACACCACGTCGTGGTCGGGGTAAAAAAGAAAACACAAAATCAGTTACAATCCTGGCATTGATTGAGGTAGTGTGATGAATATGGTTTGCCTGGTTGTTCAACTTCAGTTCTATATTAGTTGTGAATGAATTCCTTGTGTTTTTGGATACGCAAAACTAGGATAAAATCCAAACAATGGGGAAGTTTTTTGGGGGAATTTTGGATTTTGAATTCTGAATTTTTGATGGGTATCAAAAAGAATTGATTACCAATTAATTAGCATCACACTTAAAAGATAAATTAACATTAGATTTTTGGGTGCCGAATAATAGCTAACGCTCCGAGCAGGTAAAATTAAATGAGTTGAATATGGCCGGAAACGCGACCCCTATTGTCATCATTCAAAATTCATCATTCAAAATTTCTCATCCTCTGAACTTCAACAACTCATCTGCGATTTTTCTGTCGTTGCTCAATCTTGGCACTTTGTTCTGTCCGCCGAGTTTTCCGAGTTGCTTCATATAGTCGATGAAGCCATTTCTACGGATGGGCGTCAGTTTCAGCGGCGCGAGTATATTGCCGGTGATGAGGTCATCGTAATAGATATTCTTCTTGCGGAGGTTGGTGTTCACCATTTCGGAGAAGGCCTCCAGGTTTGCCGGTACTTCTTCAAATTCGATGAACCATTCGTGGTAAGATGGTCCATCGCCCTGGCTGATGAATGGCGCTACGGTAAATTCAGTAATGCGCGTTCCGGTTGCTTCAGCAGCCTTCATCAGACTGTACTCTACTTCTTCTCCGATAACATGTTCGCCGAAGGCTGAAATAAAATGTTTGATCCTTCCCGTTACCACGATGCGGTAGGGATTGGTGGAAACGAATTTCACGGTATCGCCGATGTTATAGCCCCACAATCCTGCGTTGCTGTTTACGATCAGCGCATAGTTCTCTCCCACCTTCACCTCGCGTAGAGAAAGACGCGTTGGATTTTCGCTGAATATTTCTGCGGCCGGAACGAATTCAAAAAATATCCCGCTGTTCGTGTTGAGCAGCAGGCCTTCCGCTTCCTGACTGTCCTGAAAGGCAAAGAACCCTTCAGAAGCAGGGAATGTTTCTATGGAAGATAGTTTCTTCCCGATGCTGTCGAACAACTTCGCTTTGTAGGGTTCGAAGTTGACCCCACCGTGCACCAGTACGGAGAAGTTGGGAAATACATCTTTAATGTGCTTACCTGTTTTCGCCTGGATCCTGTCGAAATACATCTGCATCCAGGGTGGAATACCGCTGATCAGGGTCATGTTCTGCTTCAGTGTTTCTTCCACAATGCGGTCCAGTTTTGTTTCCCAGTCTTCGATACAGTTTGTCTCATACGACGGGAGCTGGTTCTTGCGGAGGTATGCGGGGATATGGTGGTTCACGATACCGCTCAGTCGGCCGGTTGGCACACCTCCTACCCTGTCGAGCACCGGAGAGCCGGATAAAAAGATCATCTTGCCATCCGCGAAAGCGTGGTTCCCTGTTTCTGCCATGTAACACAGGAGTGCGTTCCGTGCAGAATTGATATGATTGGAAATGGAATCTTTGGAGATGGGAATATATTTCGTACCGCTGGTGGTGCCGGAAGTTTTGGCGAAATAGATGGGCTGTCCTTTCCAGAGGATATTGTGTTTACCTTCCTTCACATGCTGGATATAGCCTTTCAGTTGTTCATAGTCCCGGACGGGAACAGCCTGTTTAAAAGCCTGGTAATCTTTGACCTCCAACAATTTATGATCGTTTCCGAACACAGTTTGCCCACCGGTTTTCAGCAAATTTTTCAGGATTTGATCCTGGTCTGCCAGTGCGGTGTGCATGCCTTTACGAACCTGCTTATATATATATGAGGCAAAGGGTTTTGCCAGGAAAGATTTGAATTTCATAGTAATGATGCGTTCCGTGTGCAAATATATCTTTTCGGGGTCGGAGTGGAACGCATATCTTTGCCAAACAAATTATAATTAATTGTTTGGAGATTAGGAATAAAACCCTACCTTTGCACTCCTAATTTTGGAAAAATTATGCTCGCAGTCGTAAAAATAGCCGGTCAGCAATTCAAGGTTCAGAAGGACCAAACTTTGTACGTTCCCCAGATATCTGGAAACGCCGGCGATAAAGTAGAGTTTTCTGATGTATTGATGGTTGACGGAGAGAACGGCCTTTTGGTAGGTGCGTCTGTGAAGTCTATCGTTAAAGCTGAGATCCTGGATCATGTTCAGGGTGATAAAGTGATCGCCTTCAAAATGAAAAGAAGGAAAGGTTTCCGTAAGAAGACCGGTCACAGAACCCACTTCACCAAGATCAAAATCAACGAAATCGCTTAATCTAATTAAATTCTCTAATCATGGCACACAAAAAAGGGGAAGGTAGTGTAAAGAACGGCCGCGATTCCCAAAGCAAAAGACTCGGTGTTAAAATATTCGGCGGTCAGTCTGCTATCTCCGGTAACATCATCGTTCGCCAACGTGGTACTGTTTACCATCCCGGTAAGAACGTAGGTGTCGGTAAAGACTATACGCTGTTCGCACTTACAGACGGTGTGGTTGAATTCCGCAAGACGAAGGGAGATAAGACCCTGGTGTCTGTTAGTGCAGTGGAAGTTTCTGCCTAAAAAATTTTGGTGGTTGCAAATTTGTTTTTATTTTTAATGTATTATTTACTAACCATTTTAAATTCAAACAACAATGGCAACTGCAAAAAAAGCCGCCCCTAAGAAGGCTGCAAAGAAAGCTGCTCCTAAGAAAGCCGCTGTAAAAAAGGCTGCTCCTAAGAAAGCTGCCGCTAAAAAAGCTGCTCCTAAAAAGGCTGCTGTAAAGAAAGCCGCTCCTAAAAAAGCTGCTGCTAAGAAAGCCGCTCCCAAGAAGGCTGCTGCTAAGAAAGCCGCTCCTAAAAAAGTAGCTAAGAAAGCCGCTCCTAAAAAGGCTGCTGCTAAAAAAGCCTAATTAAAAAGCTTTTAAAGTATAAAGAAAGGTTCCCAATCGGGAGCCTTTCTTGTTTTATATCCTGTTTGCTTTCTTTCAGATAATCCTGCTCCTTATCTCTGCTATTTTTGCAACTTCCATTTACATTTGTACCATGGATAACAATAGCATTGCCGATCATTTTTCCCTGCTTTCCAAACTGATGGACATTCACGGAGAGAATAGTTTCCGTTCGAAAAACTACAGCATAGCCGCATTCACCATAGAGAAGTTACCTGCTCCGCTGAGCCAGTTGCCACAGGAGCAGATTGCCGGCATCAAAGGTATTGGCGACAGTACCGCTGCTAAAATAAGAGAGTTGCTGAATACAGGGCGGCTCCCCGTATTGGATGAACTCATGCTGAAAACACCTCCAGGCATTATTGAAATGATGCAGATCAAAGGATTGGGGCCAAAAAAGATTTCCACTATCTGGAAAGAAATGGAGATTGAATCCGTAGGCGAACTGTTGTACGCCTGCAACGAGAACAGGCTTACCCTGTTCAAAGGCTTCGGCGCAAAAACCCAGGAGAATGTAAAACAATCCATCGAATTCTTCCTCAACCACCAGGGACATTTCCTGTATGCGCAGATAGAACCTGTGGCGGAGGAACTCCATACGGCGCTCGTTCAAAAGTTTCCAACCGCTCAAATTTCTTATACCGGGCAATTCAGACGGGCAGCTACCACGATAGATAAACTGGAGTGGGTAGTTACTATGAAAGAGGATGCCCTGCACGAGTTTCTTTTACATTATAACGTGGAAGAACAGCCGGCTGACCCGGGGCAAAAGGAGTACAAAACTTCAGGAAACGTTACGCTGGTTTTTCATCTGGCGAATTCGGACAACTTCACAAGGCTTTTGTTTGAAACCACCGCCACGCCTTCTTTCCTTGCTGGATTTCCCGCAATTACCGATCAACCCTATCAGTCGGAGGAAGAAATATTTGCGCAGGCCTCAGCGCCATTTGTACCGGCTTTTCTCAGAGAAGATGCCGCTATTTATGAAAAAATCCAAAGCAAAGGACTACCTGAACTCATTACGCCGGAAGACATCAAAGGCATTATTCACTCCCACTCCAATTGGAGCGATGGCAGCAATACACTCGAGGAGATGGCTGAAGCACTGATTAAAGATGGTAAGGAATACCTTGTGATCAGCGACCACTCCCGTACAGCAGCTTACGCCAACGGTCTTACGATAGAACGTGTTATTGCCCAACACCAGCAGATAGAAGCCCTGAATAAAAAATATGCGCCTTTCCGCATTTTCAAAAGCATCGAATCTGATATCCTGAACGA
>CAMLPA010000276.1 GCA_946481605.1 uncultured Flavihumibacter sp.
GTTTACCGGTTTCATCCGTGAGCTGGCTCAGGTATTGGTTGGGCCAGGGGCGGAAAGTGTAATGTTTTTGCATAAGCCCTTTGCCGTTGCCATCCTGGCCGTTACCGCTGGCGGTATTGGCTGCCACCGGCCAAAGACCTGCTAAACTTGAGGCCATCTGGTTTAGGTACATGATCCTGTCGTATAATATCCCTGCATTGTGCTGGTCTTCCCAGGCGATTCCTTCGGAGAGGAATTCTCTAGCTTTTTCGTTGTAGATAAAATGGATGAACATCTCAGCCTTGGAAGTAGCCGTGGGGATATAGTCTTCCGCGATGGCCTGTGGCGTTCCCGGTGTAAAATAATCTTCCGTTACCATGATTTTGTTGTAGGCGCCAGATGCGGAGTTATATGGCGGCAGTTTTTCATCGGGTGCCAGGGTTGCGGCCTGTGGCTCATATTCTACGAGAACATTAGGCCTGCTTTCTCCGGGCTTGTAGGCGGCACGCTGACGGAGCACATTGATATCGTTCACTGCCAGGGCATATTGTCCTTTCCGGCCATACGCTTCGGCGCGCAGCAGATAGGTTTCCGCAAGGCGGATCAGTATTGCATCGCGCGTGCCGCTTTCGCTGTTGAAGTTTGATTCCGCCGCGCTTCCGCCACGGAGGGGGTCAACATATTTTTTAGAAGAAAGGTACGGCGCAGTGCGCGGCGTAGCCAACCCCATTGAGGAGCCATCCAGGAAGAGCCTGTAATAATAGTTTCCGGTGGTGGCTGAACGAATCCATCTTACCATGAACTGGAACGGCATGCTCATAACCATTGCCGAATCCAGCGCCTCATCTCTTTGGTTTTCCAGATAAATCAGCGCGCGTTGTCCGAACAATATCCTTTTAGATCCTGCGGTTACAGCGGGTTGACCGGCCGGTTTATTGGCATTCCACCATGTGGCGGCGGCGGCGCTCCAGGTATAAGAAGTGCTTGAGGAAAGTACCGGCATATTACTGATGTACTCGTACTGGAAGGTTTTGTAGTACCTGGAATCATTTACTTTATCCCGGAAATTATCATAGCCCCAGTCAGTGGGTTTGAAGGAGCCGAATGGCCGACCGTAGGCCATGGAACGGGCCACGCCGGTTTGATCGGTGTAGTTGCCGACATGATAATTCACGGAGCGGTTTCCGCCGAATCTTCCATTCATGGAAACGTTCACATCGAATTGTGCGGCCCATAACACTTCGGAATGTGGGCTGGTTTCGGATACTGCGGGGTTAAAAAGGGTCCAGTAGTCGGGGGCAAGCGCACCTCCTGTACCGCTGATCACTGCAGAAGTAATCGTGATCACCGAATCGAGGTCGGTAGCTACGTTTCCTTTGTACAGCATCTTAAGATGTGTTTCTGAGCTATTCTGAAAACCGGCAGCCTGGGCCCTGTTCAGGTACAGTTTGGCAAGAAAATGTCCAGCCGCCCATTTTGACACCCTTCCTCTTTCGGTTGAAGCAGGAATATTTTCGTAGGCAAACCGCATATCAGCAATGATCTGTTTGTAAATATTTTCCAGCGGCGCTTTGGGATAATAATATATTCCCTGGTCTTCCCGGGTGGGCGAAAGCAGCAATGGCACATCGCCCAGTTGGTTGGAGATCAGGTAATAAGCCCAGGCCCTGAGCATCAGGATTTCTCCCTTTCTGGTGTTTCTGAACACTTCGTCGGTTCCGTACTTTCCCGGGCGGAGGTTATCGATGATGTCCAGGGCTATATTACAGTTGTTGATGTGCGGGTATGCTCCCATTGGCGCGTTGTTCGCATTGGCGGCACCCAGGTAGTTGTTGATATTTCCTGCGATCAGGCTCACATCAGAGCCATATTCAGCGTTCCCCATCCTGGCGGTTGCGGGGGTTGAGATCATATAAGCATCTGTTCCGGGCTCAATCAGTCTGGCACCATTGGCATCCCATTCATGTTTCACCCGGGCATACACATATAAGCCGTTGATCAGTGAATTGAGACCGTTTTCATCGTTATAATAGTTCTGTGTCAGGTTCGATACCTGTTTCTCTTCAAGGAACTTATTGCAGGAGCCCAGGGCAACTGCGAAAAGCAACGAAGCAATTGAAATATAAAGTTTCATAGCAATCTGTTTATTCATCATTTATAATCCCACTCTTACACCGAAAACAATGCTTTGCGGCAGAATGGTATTGTTATTGGTACCTCCAAGGGGTGAAGTATTGTTAGAGTTGGCCTGCGACTGCGATGCCCAGTTGGTTTCATCATCCGGGTTAAGTCCCATCTTAACAATATCTCCTC
This sequence comes from uncultured Flavihumibacter sp., assembly GCA_946481605.1. The sequence continues at coordinate 2,293 of CAMLPA010000276.1, forward strand.
CAAAAATGAACGGATTCAATACCTGTACATTCAATTGAAGGTTCTTAATAGATGCCCTGCTCAGCAAACTTTGGGGAAGATCATAAATCAGGGATATGTTCCGCACCACATAGAATGTACCGTCATTAAATTGCATGGCCGGTGTAAAATTATCTATCTGCGCGCCCATAATCGGCATAGGCCAGCGGCCGCCGGGATTGTTCCAGTTCCACATATCATTTTCTACCCTTCCGTTTGGAAAGTTACCTCCGTAAGAATTAGGGTATCCACCGAAATAAGTTTGTCCAACGCGTGCGTAAATAAAGGAACTGAGCGACCAGTTTTTATATGAAAAAGTATTGGTGATACCGCCGGTCCATTTCGGTCTGTTGGAACCTCTCACCACGTAGTCCTCGCCATTGATCCTGTAGTCTCCGTTCTGATCCACCACTTTGATCACGCCGGGATAAAACCTGTGGCCGTTCGCATTGAACTTCGCCATTTCTTCCATATCCTTGGCGGTGTTTTGCCAGATGCCTGCATTGTCGTAATGGTAGAAAACTGAAAGCGGCTGGCCAATGAACCATCTTTGCGCAAGCATATCTTCTTTCCCATTCACGAGTTCCACGATCTCTTCTTTATTGAAAGCGACGTTCACATCCATATTCCATCTGAAATTGTTCTTCTCCACGTTTACTGAACTCACCATTATTTCAACACCCTTATTCTGTGTTTCCCCAACGTTCTCAAACTTATTCACATAACCGGAAACAGGGTTCAGCGATTTGCTCAGCAGTTGGTTGGTGGTATTGGTTTTATACAACTCAATTGAACCTGAAATACGGTTGTTCAGCACGGCAAAATCAACACCTATATTAAGTTGAGCCGCACGCTCCCAACTCAGTGAGGGACTCTGCACCAATTGAGGCAGGTATCCAATGGCCGGAGTGCTGCCGAACACATAAGGATTTCTGCTCAGCGGCCCTGAAGTAAGGTATGGATCGATGGAAGAGTTCCCGGTTACACCGTATCCCAAACGGGGCTTCAGTTCAGTAATCCAGGTCACATTCCGGAGAAAGGATTCTTCCTGCATTTTCCAAGCTAAAGCGAAAGAAGGAAAGAAGTCCCACTTGTTTCCTGATGCGAGTACGGAAGAACCATCATAACGGCCGGTAGCGGTAATCAGGTATTTATCCATCAGCGTGTAGTTCACCCTTCCCATAAAAGAACTCAGTGTATTTTCGGTGAAAGAGCTTCCGTATCCATCTGGCCGTCCGTTGTTATTGGAAGCGAGATCGTACCAGTAACTGATGGGTATAGTAGTGCCGGAAACATTCGCACTGATGCCTTCCCTTCTTGATTTTTGAGAAGATTGTAAAAGAGTCACGCCAATTTTATGTATATCCGCAAAGGTTTTATCCAGGTACAGGAGGTTTTCCACCACCCACGCGAAGTTTTCGTCTCTGCTTTGTCCTGCTGTATTGGCTCGTGCGGTCAAATGTCCGGTAGCATCGGGTCCGGTCCATGCGCCGCTTCTGAAATTCCTCATCTGTGCGCCGAAATTCACCCTGTATTTTAACCAGGGGGTAAACTTCACTTCAGCGAAAGTATTGGCCATAATGGCGGAGGATCTTCTTTCATTCACAGATTGATCAATATCGATCAGAGGGTTCCACAAAGAAAGGTTTCCACCGGGGTTGCGCACCCAATCTCCATTATCATCGCGTGGCAATGCGTAAGGGAATTGGTCGATAGCCCTTGAGTACAGGTCTTTGGAGCCGGTATTGCCACTGTTGGCGGATATCCCGAAGTTCTGGTTGGAAATAGAAGCAAGTGTGGAAATACCCATGGTAAACCATTTAACAGGACTCACTTCTCCGTTCAGGTTCAGGTTAAATCTTTCAAAGTCCTGGTCACGTTGTACGCCCAACTGGTTATTGTATCCGAGAGAGAGATACAGTTTTGAGTAGTCGGAACCGGTTGATAAAGCGATCTGATGGTTTTGTGTAACGCCCTGCCTTACTGCATCACCTATCCAATCGTAACTTCTTACATTATTACTGTTATAAACCGGCACCATAGCGGGCCACCCCAATGCCTGCTCTTCCGCAGTTGTGGCACGCATCCTTGGCGTTACACCGTAATCATCCCACTCATAACCCATCCATACAGATTCCAGCGCGCGCAGGTCTGAAGCGAGTCCCATTTTATCCCGGTCCAGGAAAGGATCAGGATAGCCGATGGTTGCAGGTTGATTCAGGCTGGTATTGGTGGTATTCTGATAATTCCTTCCATTGATGAGTGCTTCTCTCCAGCGGTCGATCCATTGTCCGCCATTCATCCAGTCGGTAAGCGCTTTATAAGAATCCAGCGAAACAGTAGCATTGTAGGTGATGCCAACTTTCCCTTTTACACCTTTCTTAGTGGTGATCAATATCACCCCATTTGAACCGCGGGAACCATAGATGGCCGTAGCGGAAGCATCCCTTAACACTTCCACCGATGCAATATCATTCGGATTGATATCATTCAGAGAAAAAGCGCCCACTCCCAATGCCGACACCATCGGAATTCCGTCAATTACATATAATGGCGCATTGGAAGCGCCGAGCGATCTGTTGCCCCGTATAGTAACACCCGGCACTTCTCCGGGTTTCACATTGGTAGCCACGTTCATACCTGGTACCTTTCCCTGTAACCCCTGTAATACGTTCGTAATCGGACGTTCCTCCAGTGTTTTGGCTGTGATTCTTGAAAGAGCACCCGTTACATCACTTTTCTTTTGCGTACCGTAACCAATCACCACCACATCTTCCAGTGCATTATCAGCGGGTGACAACGAGGCATCTACAGTAGTTCTTCCATTAACAGGAATTTCGCGGGTGGCGAATC
>CAMLPA010000277.1 GCA_946481605.1 uncultured Flavihumibacter sp.
TACTCATCAACTGGGTACCGGATTACAACGAACAATCTTTAAAAGAGAAGTTCCAGGAATGGCGTTTCGCGCTTGCTGCGCAGAAGATCGTCAACCGTAATCCGCTGGGCCTGCCCCAGCGCTTCTGGGAATACATGCTCCTTCAATCCGATATTCTTCCCGACACAAGATGGGCCGATCTTCCGGCGAAAGCGCAGAACCTGCTTATTAAAAACTGTACGGCACAGGAGCACGCTGTAAAAGGAAAAACAACTTTCAAGGAGGAATTCGTTACCGCCGGAGGAATTGATCTTGCCGAAATCGATCCGAATACCATGATGAGCCGCATCATGCCTGAAGTTTACTTCGCCGGAGAAATCATGGATGTGGACGGCATCACCGGCGGATTCAACTTTCAACACGCCTGGACCAGCGGATTCATCGCTGCGAAAGCGGTGGCCGCTTCATTTAATGCGTTGAAAAGCAACTAATAAGTTAAAATATTGGCGATGGTGTTTTTCTTGCCTGGACACTGTTGAATAAAACGGGTTGGTTCCTTGGAAAATCACCCATGCTGGCCCTGTATTTTCACTGCTCCAAACCACGTTTTTTGTAACCGGTGCCACCGCTAGTACGAAAATAAAACGTAACTTTGCCGTCCCGAATAAAAAACAATCGGGACTTTTTTATGTCAGAAAATCAAATTATTAACGAAAACGCTGATCAGCAGGAGACTGTAGCCGCCGAAGCTACCTCTACAGCGACAACAAATGCACCTGCCGCTCCTACGCAGTTCGATACTGCGCACGATGATTTCGACTGGAGCATCGATAAACGCAACGTATCTTCTTACTCTAAAGACGAGAAAGAAAAATACGACAAAGTTTACGACAACACTTTCAAAGTGATCAACGACAACGAAATGGTGACCGGTATCGTAGTTGGTCTTACCAAAACTGATGTTGTGATCAACATCGGATTCAAATCCGATGGTCTGGTTTCTCTCAACGAATTCCGTGACCTTCAGGGCCTGAAAACAGGGGATGAAGTGGAAGTGATGGTGGTAGAGAAAGAAGACAGGCAAGGGCACCTCCACCTGAGCCGCAAACAAGCCCGTATCACCCGCGCCTGGGAAAGAATCGTTGAGGTTCATAAAACAGGTGAAGTGGTTACAGGTACCGTTACCAGCAAAACCAAAGGCGGCCTGATCGTGGACGTATTCGGTATGGAAACCTTCCTGCCGGGTTCTCAGATCGACGTGAAGCCCGTTACAGACTACGATCAGTTCGTAGGAAAAACAATGGAATTCAAAGTGGTGAAAGTAAACGAAGCCATCAAGAATGCCGTAGTTTCCCACAAAGCGCTGATCGAAAGCGATATCGAAGCACAACGTGCAGAGATCATGAGCAAGCTCGAAAAAGGTCAGGTACTGGAAGGTACCATCAAGAACATCACCGACTTCGGTGCGTTCATGGACCTGGGCGGACTCGACGGCCTCCTGTACATCACAGATATCAGTTGGGGACGTATCAACCACCCTTCAGAAGTACTGAAACTCGATCAGAAACTGAACGTGGTTGTACTGGATTTCGACGACGACAAAAAACGTATCTCTCTCGGCCTGAAACAACTGACCCCGCACCCATGGGACGTGCTGCCTGAAGGTGTTGGCGAAGGACAGGTTGTGAAAGGTAAAGTGGTGAACATCGAAGATTATGGCGCATTCCTGGAAATTATGCCAGGTGTGGAAGGTCTGGTACACGTATCAGAAATTACATGGGCCAATTCTCCGATCAATGCGAAGGAATTCTTCAAACTGGGTGATGAATACCAGGCGAAGATCGTAACCCTCGACAAAGACGCCCGCAAAATGTCGCTGTCTATCAAACAAATGACAGAAGATCCCTGGAATACCATCGAAAACAAATTCCCGCTCGACAGCCGTCACAAAGGTGTGGTTAAAAACATCACTCCTTATGGCGTATTCGTTGAACTGGAACCCGGCATCGGCGGCATGATCCACATCAGCGACCTGAGCTGGCTGAAACGCTTCAACCACCCAACTGACTATACTAAAGTTGGCGCTGAAATTGAAGTGATCATCCTGGGTATCGACAAAGAAAACCGCAAACTGCAACTGGGTCACAAACAACTGGAAGAAGATCCATGGAACGCCCTGGAAGAATCTTTCCCTGTTGGATCCGTGCACGAAGCTACTGTGATCAAGAAAGACGACAAAGGTGCGGTAGTATCCCTGCCTTATGGTCTGGAAGGATTCGCGCCTAACCGTCACCTCAACAAGGAAGATGGTAAAACCGTAACGGCTGATGAAACATTGCCTTTCATGGTGATTGAATTCGACCGCAACGAGAAGCGCATCGTAGTAAGCCATACCCGCATTTGGGAACAAGTACAGGCCAGCGAAAAAGACGCTGCCCGTAAAGAAGCCAAAGCGGATGCCGATAAAACCAAAAAAGCAGTGAAAAACCTGCAAAGCAAGGTTGAAAAAACCACGCTTGGTGACCTCGGTGTACTGGCTGAACTGAAGAAGAAGCTGGAAGGCGGAGACGAAAACAACGGATAATTTAACCTGTTTTCAATAGTAAACGGGAACATCTGAAAAAGATGTTCCCGTTTTTTTTATGCCCGCCAAAAGATTTTAATCAGTGTAAGTATTGATAATTATCAAAATAAACGCTTATTCTTAATAAATAATACACTTATAGCAATAAGTAAAAACACTTATCGTTTTCAAGCCTGTTAGACGTCCATTATCCATTTTAATTCCAGGTTATGAAAAACCTTTACACCCTTTTATGCCTTTTCCTATGCATACAAATGAAAGCGCAGGTAAATGCCTATGCTAAAGTAGCTTCGCTCACCGGAACCAACCGGTTGAACCTCACGCTCGTCAATGAATCTTTCGACACCTTCGAAGATGGGGAGCAGGTAATCATCATCCAGATGCAGGATAATGTGATTGGAAGCTACAGCGGGAACAACGCCAATTTTGGTCTGTTAAGCGACATCAGGCAGGCGGGACGATTCGAACTGGCGTATATTCAATCGCACACAGAAACGGCAGGACTTCCCACCCAAATTACCCTTTCAGCCGATCTTCAGTACGCCTACAACATTAATAGCAATTCCAGTGTGCAGGTAGTGAGTTTTCCGCGGCTCGGAACGCCCAATTGTACCACAACCGCAACCATGGCACCATTGGCCTGGAACGGTAATATCGGTGGCGTATTGGCTTTTCAGGTGTCGGGTATCCTGACCATCGCGCACAATATATCCGCCTCGGGACTGGGATTCCGTGGAGGAGCTACCAATAATGGCAGTGCAGGTTCCTGTGAGCCAACATCAAGTTATCGGGTAGGTGCAGATGATGAGCATGCCAATAAAGGAGAGGGTATTTATAAATCCACTTCCAATAACCATGTGGCCGGACGCGCACGTATCCTTTCCGGTGGCGGCGGTGGCAACAGCCATAATGCCGGCGGCGGTGGCGGTGGCCATATTACCGCGGGTGGAGAAGGTGGCCCGGGATGGGGATGCTCAACAAGTGCCGGTGGTATGGGAGGAATTACCTTGGGAACTTATTCGCTCGCCAACCGCATTTTTATGGGCGGTGGCGGTGGCGCGGGTGAGGGTAATGATAATAACAATACCGCGGGTGGAAATGGTGGTGGTATCGTATTGATCTCCGCAGGAAGTATCCGAACAACAGGTACAATTGCAGGTTTAGGAATCCAATCTAATGGAGCCACATCTGCTAACGTAGGGAATGATGGGGCGGGGGGAGCCGGTGCTGGTGGAACGGTGTACATAGATTGCTCTTCCTGGAGTATAGCTGCTACGGCGCCCCTTACCATTCAGGCCAATGGCGGGAATGGGGGGAATGTGAATTATACGGGCCAGCATGGCGGCGGCGGCGGTGGCGGACAAGGCGCAGTAATGCTCAGTTCAGCACCACCAACCAATGCTACTTTACAGACACTACCGGGTAATGGTGGATTGAACGAAACCGATGGCGTAGCGGCGGCTTCGGGAGCCGGAACTTCCAATACAGGCGTACAGGTATTGATCAACGCGATCCTGCCTACACGTATACTTTATTTTGGTGGAAGGAATACCGGAACGCAACATTCACTCCACTGGGTGGTGGCAGATGAAACGCCTGGTACGGAGTACCAGGTAGAAAAAGCAGAGGACGGAACGAACTTTAAGTACGCCGCAAAACTGAATGGAAAAGGAACCACAAATTACCAGTGGTCAGAGCCGGCAGTGGGCGAAAAAACATTCTACAGAATAAAAGTAGTGGCGCCCGGCGTGCAGCCTTATTATACCAATACTGTGTTGTTGCGTACGGGCAATGACAATTCCAGCGAGATGGTGCTTCAACCCAATCCCGCGGTGGGCTTCACTGCGGCGATGCTTAAAACAGAAAAGCCAGGCGTGGTGCAACTGAGCCTTGTGGACCTGTCGGGCCGCAGGCTGAAACAATGGAATGAACGTGCGACTGCGGGAAACAATACATGGATGATCGCTTTAGATCAATATCCACCGGGTATTTACCTGCTGAAAGCCTGGGATGGCGCGACAATTCGAACCTCTAAACTGGTGATCGGGAAATAACCGTCAGATTGTATTCAGCAGCAGTTGGTTGAAGTTGGAAAGCGCGGCAATTTTAAGGTCCGCGGCCGCCCACCTTGCCATCTGCTGTTGGTGTTGCGCGGGTACTACCACGCATTTCATCTTGGCCGCTTTGGCAGCGATCATGCCATTGAAGGAGTCTTCAAAGCACAAACATTGTGTGGGGGCTACTCCGAGTGCGTTCGCGCAATTCAGGTACACTTCAGGGTGCGGTTTGCCATAAGCCAGGTCGCCTGCAGAAGTGATGGCATCAAAAGCATTTTCAATACCCAGGAAACGGATCACGTTTTCGATCATGTACATAGGAGAAGAAGAGGCCAGTCCGATACGGAAGTTTCTTTCCTTGAAAAAACGAAGGATGTATTCCACGCCCGGCATGGCTTTCCCTTTTTCGTGCACTTTTTCTATCACGAGTTCCACAATCTCTTTTTCAGCGGCTGGGATATTTTCCAGGGGAAGATTATAAGTCCGGAACCACCAGTCCAGGAATTCGCGGGTACGCAACCCCGTTGTTTTTTCGT
>CAMLPA010000278.1 GCA_946481605.1 uncultured Flavihumibacter sp.
GTGGTGAAAAAGGCGCAATAATGTACGATGACCGTTTGCGAACCTGGTACCTGTTTCCGTTTGTACAAGGTGTTTTCCAATGGAGAAAAAACTGGAACCTGCAGGCAGGACTCAGCTACAACTTTCAGGGTTATGGGGTGAAAAGATTAACGGAGTCGGACCCACGCTTTCAGACTAAAAATAATGAACCCCAATTGTTGCCAAGGCTCTCCGTTCAACGGAATATTACTTCACAATGGTCGTTATATGCTGTGTTGGGCAAAGGATTTTCCGCCCCGAGTACTGCTGAAGTGCGGCCCTCAGATGGCAGTCTGCGCATGGAACTACAGCCTGAATACGGCTGGAACAGGGAGTTGGGAATTCGTTTCAGGAACCGGGAAGAAAATATCCGAATTACTGCGAATGTTTTTCGGTTCGGATTACAGGAAACTATTGTCAGAAGAGTCGCAGCGAATGGCGGGGAATATTTCGTTAACGCCGGTGAAACAAGGCAGCAGGGGCTTGAACTGGAATGGGAAGCCGTTCTGGTAAAAGGTGCGTCAGAGAGGAATGTATTGAACTGGTGGGGAAGCTTGTCGTGGTACGACTTCCGCTTCCTCGATTACAAAACGGGTAACGATGATTTCTCTGGAAATAAAGTAACGGGCATTCCCGCACATACTATTTCCTCCGGCATTAACCTGAATATCCCCGGGCAATGGCGGTTTTTTCTGAATGGTTACCATTGTGCCGCTATTCCCTTGAACGATGCGGGGGATGAACGTGCCGCGCCGTATTTCCTGGCACAGGCACGTTTGGAAAAAACAGTGCGTGCAAAAGGAACTAATGTTGTCTTTTTTGTTTCAGGCGACAACCTGCTGGATGAAAAATACAGCCTGGGTAACGATCTGAACGCCGTTGGGAGAAGGTATTACAACGCTGCTCCGCGGCGCAGCATTGAAACAGGCGTTCACGTTACATGGTAATCGCTATTGCGTTAGCCATGTATGAACGGTCAGGGTGCCCATGATGAGTCCGTAACTAAGGGCCATCATGGCGGCGGCCAGCACGAAGAGTCGTGAGAACATACTCCAGCCCGAAGGATGGTGTTCTTGTTCGAGGGCGTTGCTTGTTTGCATAAGATTGGATTTTGTTGTTTAAAAGTAAGCATCCGGTCCGGCTCATGCAATAGGGGAAATACAGGTTCGTTTGGAATGTAAAAACACCCTGGGGAGGCGGGATTTTCCCCGGGAAGCGTTCGGTGTTTTCACCAGGCCCGGTGGCACCGCTATAGCGGCGCCACCGGGCCTGGCACTTTTTTTGAAAACGCAAAGCAACCTTCTCCAATTTGGAGAATAAACAATTAATTTACAGTATAATCCCTCCCGAAAACGGTGCGGGAAACCACTAAACTACCAATATGTCAAGCATTTTGATCATCGACGACGAAAAGGCGATCCGGAAAACGCTGGGTGAAATTCTTTCCTATGAAGGGTATAAGATTGATGAAGCCGCCGATGGCGAAGAAGGTCTCCGCCTGTTCAAGGAGAAAACCTACGATGTGGTGCTTTGCGATATCAAAATGCCCAAAATGGACGGAATCGAATTCCTCGACAAGGCCGGAGAAATCAATGCTGATGTACCCGTCATCATGATCTCAGGACACGGAACCATCGAAACCGCCGTGGAAGCCGTTAAAAAAGGAGCTTTCGATTACATCTCCAAACCACCGGACCTCAACCGTTTGCTGATTACCATCAGGAACGCCCTCGATAAAACCTCGCTGGTTACGGAGACCAAAGTGCTGAAAAGAAAAGTAAGCAAGGTGCAGGAAATGATCGGGGAATCCGAGCCGATCAGGAAAATTAAAGATACCATCGAAAAAGTGGCGCCCACCGAGGCACGTGTGCTCATTACCGGAGAAAACGGTGTGGGAAAAGAACTCGTGGCCCGCTGGATACATGAGAAGAGTAACCGCGCCACCGGCCCGCTGGTGGAAGTGAACTGCGCCGCCATCCCAACCGAACTCATCGAAAGCGAATTGTTCGGCCACGAAAAAGGCTCCTTCACCTCCGCCATCAAACAACGTATCGGGAAATTCGAACAGGCCAATGGCGGTACCTTGTTTCTCGACGAAATCGGGGATATGAGCCTCAGCGCCCAGGCCAAAGTACTCCGCGCCCTCCAGGAAGGAAAGATCACAAGGGTAGGTGCTGATAAAGACATCAGCGTGGATGTGCGCGTGATCGCCGCCACCAATAAGGACCTGCTGAAGGAAGTGGAAGACAAGAGCTTCCGCCTCGACCTTTACCACCGGCTTAGTGTGATATTGATCCATGTGCCTTCGTTAAACGAAAGAAGACCCGATATTCCTTTGCTGGTAGACCGTTTCCTGGCCGATATCTGCGTGGATTATGGCATTTCTAAAAAGTCTATTGATGAAGGCGCCATCAAAGGATTACAGGAATACAACTGGTCGGGCAACATCAGGGAACTCCGCAATGTGGTGGAGCGCCTGATCATTCTTTCGGGCAAAACAATCACAGAAGAGGACGTGAAAAGTTATGTTTCTCCCCGCTAAAATATTGGTCAGATTCCGGGGTTCGACGCGAACACCGGAATCTCTTCCCTGGAAAGTGTTCTGAGGTTCGGAAGTAAAAAGTCTATCTCGGTAGCCGGTTCACCTGCGATCACGACCTGTATGTCCGGGAATGTACCGCATAATTTCCGGAGGTATTCTTCCAGGCTTCCTTCTGAAAAATGGGTGAGCACATGCAGGTAAAGGTGGCTGATCGGCTTCTGGTCGCAGTATGTTTTCAGTGATTCCACCGAAACATTCTTCCCGAAATACACCGATGGGATGCCGTTTTTTTTCAGGAGGTAGTGGGCGAGCAATAACGGTATTTCATGTTCTTCTCCTTCCGGAGTAAACAACAATATATTGGTATTTTCCTTTGGTACGGGCTGGTCCAGCCCATCAATGGCAGTGATGATCTTTTTTTGGATCAGGTAGCTCACAAAATGTTCCTGTGCAGGAATAACGTGGTTTGTGAGCCAAAGCAATCCTATCCGTTCGAGGAAAGGAAACAATACATACCGCAACGATTTTTCAAGGCCCATGTGCGCGATTACGCGGTGCGCGATCATATTGAAGCGGGTTTCTTCCAGGTCTATACTGCATTCGATAAGCTGGTTGATCACCGATTCGTATTGGTCCGATCCGTTGAGGCGGCTGATGGCGCCCAGTATTTCCTCGTCTTCCATGGCCGCGATCCTCGATATCTTGAATCCCTGTTTGTACAGCACGTTCACCCGTAGAATGCGTTTCAGGTCGTCGTTATCGTAGAACCGGTGATTACTATCGCGGCGCCTTGCAGGGCACAGGCCATAACGCTGTTCCCAGATACGGAGGGTATGCGCTTTTATGCCGGTGAGGTTTTCTATGTCGCGAATGGTGAAACTATGCATGCAGGGCCTTTATACAAATTTTGTACATTTCCGTTGCATTTTTAAGAAAACTTTGTGCGCCGGAATAGTACTACCGGGTTTAATATGGTACTTTTGTACGATTCAAAAATAGAATACTCATGGCTATTGATCATTTGCTGGTCATTATTTTTATTTCGCTGCTGATCTGGTTGCTGCCGGCTTTCGGGGTGTCAAAGATGTTCGAAAAAGCAGGGGAGAAAGGCTGGAAAGCCTTTGTTCCTTTCTACAATACCTACACGATGCTCCAGGTGGCAGGACGGCAGAAACATTGGGTGTACTGGCAACTGATCCCGGTGGTGGGCTGGTTCATCACCTTCGGTATTTATATTGAATTCGTGAAAGCTTATGGCAGATTTGCGTTTTGGGAACATGCGTTGATTGTGCTTACACTGGGTTTGTATATGAATGTGATCGGCACCAATCAGCATGCACGTTTTATTGGTCCTGAAAAGGTGAAACTGTATAAAAAATCGACCACACGTGAATGGGTGGATGCAGGTGTTTTCGCGATCGTTGCAGCTACGCTTATCCGTACGTTTATTTTCGAAGCGTACACCATTCCTACACCTTCCATGGAAAAGACTTTGTTGGTGAACGATTTTCTTTTCGTGAGCAAAACGGCTTACGGCCCCCGTATTCCGAATACACCGCTGGCCATGCCTTTCGTGCACCATACCATGCCCATTACAAAGGGGAAGTCTTACCTTGAATGGATCAAACTTCCTTATATCCGTTGGTTCGAGAGCCCGGTAAAAAGGAACGATGTGGTGGTATTTAATTTTCCGGTAGGTGATACCGTGATCAATAAAGATGAATTTCAATCCGCGATCACGTATTATGATGTGGTGCGGCAGATTGGCAGGGAAGAAGTGTTCCGCCGGGAAGATGATTTTCCGCTGGTGGTGCGTCCCGTAGATAAAAGAGAAAACTTCATTAAACGTTGTGTGGCCATTGCCGGAGATACTTTGGAAATAAAGAATGGTGTGGTTTGGGTGAATGGGAAAGTGAACGATGTGCCCATCCATTCTGAAATGCCTTATTACGTGCAAACAAAAGGGCAGCCTTTGGACGAGGAAGTGATGCAAAGCGAATACGATGTGGACATGAACGATGGTTCCGAATTCACGAAACTGGAGCAGCCCGGACTTTTCAGAATGTTGCTCACCGCGGAAGCAAAGGCAAAACTGGAGAAAAGTGGCGCCATTACCAGTATACAGGTGGCAAAGGACGAAGGTGGTTACATCTTCCCTTTCGATACCCTGCACAACTGGAGCCAGGACGATTTCGGCCCCGTGATCCTTCCGAAGAAAGGCACAGCAATGGCATTGAACGCGCAGAATTACAGCATCTACGAAAGAGCGATCCGGGTTTACGAGGGGCAGTCGATTGAAATGCGCAACGGACAAATCTACATCAACAACCAACCGGCATCTTCCTATACCTTCAACATGAATTACTACTGGATGATGGGCGACAACCGCCACAATTCAGCAGATTCAAGGTACTGGGGCTTCGTGCCGGAAGATCATATTGTGGGCAAGGCTTCACTGATCTGGTTCAGTTGGGAAAATGGTCCCCGTTGGAACAGGTTGTTCAGAAGCATTAAATAACTTCTTTCCGGATTCAATATAATACCGCGCCGTGCAGCAAAAAAAACAGGATTTCACCTACACCGTTTACACCTCCGC
>CAMLPA010000279.1 GCA_946481605.1 uncultured Flavihumibacter sp.
CCATAGTAACCTCTTTGTTTGTCGAAGCGTGCTTCCGTGAATGTCTTGAACCTGTCCAGCAGTTTTTTATCCGCCCTGTATTTGGCCCAGAGATAGGCGTCACCGGGCAACATGCCATTAAAAGGAATCACGCTCCGGCCACCATTCTCATTGCAGAGTTCCAGGAAGATGCGGATTTGCTCATCTTCGCCGTCTTTCACGATGCCGTTCCCGAATTTGGCGGCACTGCTCGTGGTCATTTCATTCACGTTCATGATCATCACCTCGTTGCCGATAATGTAGTGGGCGAGGTAGTTTACGTTATCGATCACGGCATTGTCGCCGATATCGCAACTGATGATGATGCTGTTGTACAGCCCAACAGGCATGCGCAGGTTGTGGAATTCGAGGTAGAAAGGCTCCAGTTTACCGATCCGGATCAAACCGAAGAATTTACAGTTCTTTACCAGTTCCGGGTTGAAAGCTTCTGATACATAGATATTGTTCCAGTTGTCGGATTGGTTCCTGTTGCGGACGAGTATCTCTATTTCCTGCGCGTTGAGCTGGCGGTAACCCGCGTTGCCACCGTTTTGCAGGTTGCGGAGATGGTATTCATTTTTCCCTTCGGGCAGGTATTGTTCCGGAACGAACTGGTAGCCGAGGGAGTCAAGTTTATGGCGAACGATGTGGTTCATTATTCAACGGTTACGGATTTTGCCAGGTTGCGGGGTTTGTCTACATCAAGTCCTTTCGCTACGCCCACATAGTATGCGAGCAGTTGCATCGGGACCACGGAGAGCATCGGCGCAATCAGTTCATCGGCGGAAGGAACGGTGAGTACATCATCGGCCATACCGGATATGGTATCGTCCCCTTCGGTGATGGTGGCCAGCACCATGCCTTTCCTGGCTTTGATCTCCTGTATGTTGCTGACGATCTTTTCGTGGTACGCATCTTTGGTGGCCACGAATACAACGGGCAATTGCTCGTCTACCAGCGCGATAGGACCATGTTTCATTTCCGCGGCGGGATAGCCTTCGGCATGTATGTAGGAAATCTCTTTCAGTTTCAATGCGCCTTCCAGGGCTACGGGGAAATTATAACCCCTTCCCAGGTAAAGGAAGTCGCGCGCATCCTTGTATTTTTCAGCTACTGCTTTGATGTGTTCGCTGGAACTCAGTACAGTTGCGACTTTTTCTGGAACTTCCTGCATTTCGTTGAGCAGGTGGAGGTATCTTTCTTTGGTGATGGTGCCTTTCGTTTGGGCGATCTTCAGCGCTATCATATTCAACACCGCAAGCTGTGCGGTGAAAGCTTTCGTGGAAGCTACGCCGATCTCAGGCCCCGCGTGCGTATATGCGCCTGCGTGAGAGATGCGTGCGATGGAAGAACCTACTGCGTTCACTACACCAAATATGATCGCACCCTGTTCTTTGGCTTTCTCGATCGCGACCAGTGTATCCGCCGTTTCTCCACTTTGTGAGATCGCGATGATCACATCGCCCTTGTTCACGATAGGGTTTCTGTACCTGAATTCTGAAGCGTATTCCACTTCAACAGGTATTCTGCAAAGTTCTTCGAAAACATATTCCGCCACCAGTCCGGCGTGCCATGAAGTACCGCAGGCAATCATGATAATGCGTGGCGCGTTCACCAGGGCTTCCATGTATTTTTCCACGCCAGCCATTGTAATTGTTCCGGCAGCGGCATCCAGTCTGCCCCGCAGACAATCCTGAATGGTACTGGGTTGTTCGAATATTTCTTTCAGCATGAAATGGTCGTAACCACCTTTTTCGATGGCGGCCAGTTCCATGTCCAGTTTCTGCACATAGGGCGTGATCTTTTCGTTGCCCAGGTTTTTCAGCACCAGTTCATCGGCTTTGATGATGGCCAGTTCATAATCGTTCACATACACCACTTCTTTGGTGTATTCAATAATAGGGGATGCGTCGGAAGCCAGGAAATGCTCTCCTTTACCGATACCGATTACCAGCGGACTACCTTTCCGTGCTGCTATGATGGTATCGGGATTATCCTGGTCGAGCAGGAGGATCACATAAGCACCCACCACTCTTTTCAGCGCGATGCGTACTGCTTCTTCAAGACTACAGTTGTTGTTTACCTGAATGTCTTCAATAAATTTCAGCAGTACTTCAGTGTCGGTATCGCTTTCAAATTTATAGCCTTTGTTCTCTAATTCTTTTTTGAGCAGGGCATAATTCTCGATGATGCCGTTGTGTACCATAGCCAGTTTGCCATTGGCCGACGTGTGTGGGTGAGCGTTACGGTCGCAGGGTTCACCGTGTGTGGCCCAGCGTGTGTGTCCGATACCCGCATTTGCGTGAACATCGCGGCCCACCAGCATTTCTTCGAGTTCAGCCACCTTTCCTTTCTTTTTATAGGTTCTCAACTGACCATTCATCAAGGCTACGCCGGAGCTGTCGTAACCTCTGTATTCAAGGCGCTTCAGGCCTTTCAGTATAATGGGATAAGCTTCTTTTGGTCCTATGTAAGCAACGATTCCGCACATGGTATTGATTTTAACGGCTACAAATATCTGTTATTTCGTTAAAACGCAACCGTTTGCGTATTGTTATGTGCCATAAAAGATTGAAGTGTTGGAGGCAGCAGGTGGGTTGGCCATCCCTGGTAACAAACTGGCCGCACAAACCTGCATATCGCATCAGCGCCAACTGCTGTAAACCTGCTGTCGGTTGTGGCGGGAAACGGGCCGCCGTGGTGCATGGCTTCAGTAACGGTTACACCCGTTGGAACGCCATTGAATACAAGTCTTCCGCATTTCCTTTCTAAGATTTGAATAACTTCAGGAACCAGTGTTTCATCTCCGGGACCGACTCTTATTGTACCCGTTAATTGTCCTTCCATGGCCTCCAATGCTTCGGCTAATTCCTGCATATTATTGCATAAAACAGCCAGGGCGTAGGGGCCAAAAATTTCTTCCCTTAACAAGCGGTTTGCAATAAATTTTTTTGCTGAAGTGTTGCAGATGGTGGGAATGGAAAGCAGTTCATCGTTTGGCGTTTCAGTGGTAGCCAAAATATCCACCATTCCTGATAACAGTACTTCTGCTCTTTTTGTGCTGAAACTTTTCGCTATTCCCTTGTGCAGCATGGATTCATTCGGACTTTTACCCAATGCTTTTCCCATTTCAGCAAGCAGAGCAGGCGTATGGGCAGTTTTCAGCAAAAACCATACACCAGGGTTCGTACAAAACTGACCAGCGCTAGAAGTGAGGGATTGAATCAAAGTTTTTGAAAGCGCTTCCGCATCCTGCTGCGCTTCTGGTAAAATCACGACAGGGTTTACACTGCCCATTTCAGCGAAAACGGGAATAGGGACCGCTCTCGCCTGCGCAAGGTCGTACAACGCTTTTCCTCCTGCAAAAGATCCGGTAAAAGCTACGGCTGCGGTAAGCGGGTGTTGCGTGAGCAAGGAGCCTGTCTCAAACCCTTCATCGGGAATATGCTGAAAGATGGCTGGAGAAAATCCTTCTTTTTCAATGGTCTCCTGCAATACCCCAGCGCACAATAAAGATGTTTCGGGATGGGCCGGATGCGCTTTCACGATAACAGGACAACCCGCGGCCAGAGCGGTAGCCGTATCACCCCCGGGTGTGGAATAAGCAAAGGGGAAATTGCTTGCGCCGAAAACCACGACTGGTCCGAGTGCTTTGTTCATTTTCAGGATGGGTGTTGGTCCGCTGAAGTCTTTTGAAATGTGCAGCCATTTTCCGGCGGCACAGGCATTGGCATATTGGTTCCATTGTAAAACGGTGCGGTCGAGTTCAGTTTTTAACCTTGCCGGTGGCAAATGGGTTTCTTTGGCTGCAATATGGATAAGTTCGGTTTCATTTGATTGCAGCGCCTTCGCAATAGCAAGCATCAAAGCCGCGCGTTGCGCGGGTAAAGTATTGGCGAAATGCGGATACGCTTTGAAAGCATCGGCAACAACGGCGTTTATTTTCGTTTTCAAATCCATGGGCTGAAGTTAATCTGTTTTATAACTTGCAAAACATGTGCTCAAATACGGAGTGATGGCGCGTTTTTCAACGGTGTTCCACCCCGGAAAACAACGTCGGTGGCACCGATCTCCCTCCCGAATCAGTTTCAGGCCGATTTAACGTAGATTTTCTCCATAAATTTTTACCGTGTTTATACCGAGGTGAACCCGCGTTTTTTAACGCAGAAGATTTCAATAAATGCGATTGATATTTTGAAAGAAGTCCCGGTGAAAATACGGGTACGGGTAAATGGCTGTTTTTTTGTACTAGCGGTGGCACCGGGTACCCCATTAAAGCAACAGCCCCTGCAGGAAATAATACGCCACGCTGAAATAAATGATCAGCCCGGTAACATCTACGAGTGTGGCCACGAAAGGCGCGGAGGATACTGCCGGGTCGGCACCAAGTTTTTTGAGGAAGATGGGCAACATGGAGCCGGTGAGTGTGCCCCATAACACCACGCCCAATAAAGTTATGCCCACCACCAGGCCTACTTCTGTTCCGAAATTGCCATAGAGTTCCGGGAAGAAATGTGCTGCGATAAATACGCGGAAGAAACCGATCACACCGAGTACGCTGCCCAACAGGAGGCCGGAAAGAATTTCGCGGCGCATCACCCGCCACCAGTCGGAGACGGTAATTTCTCCCAGGGCCATGGCTTGTATGATGAGTGTGGAGGCTTGTGATCCGCTGTTCCCACCGCTGGAAATAATGAGCGGGACAAAAAGTGCCAGGATCACAGCTTTGGCAATCTCGTCTTCGAAATAAGCCATGGCGGTAGCGGTGAGCATTTCACCCAGGAAAAGGATGATGAGCCAGCCCACACGCTTGCGGAACAGTTTCAGGAGCGGCATTTCGAGGTAAGGCTCATCAAGAGCTTCTGTACCGCCAATCTTTTGAATGTCTTCGGAGAATTCTTCGTTGGTGATCCAGAGTACGTCGTCGATGGTAACGATACCCAACAGGAGATTTGCATCATCTACCACGGGCAGGGCCACGCGGTTGTTCATCTTGAAGATGTTGTTGGCACTTTCCTGGTCGTCGTTCACGTGAAGAGCGATGAAGCGGCCATCTATCAGTTCTTTCACCGGTTTATCGGGTGCGGCGAAGAGGAACTCACGGATACGGATATCGTCTATCAACTG
>CAMLPA010000280.1 GCA_946481605.1 uncultured Flavihumibacter sp.
GTGTAATACTGAATCCGCAGGATAGTGTAGCCGCCACCGTTATGAACTGCTGCAATTATATTTTCTCGGAATTCAGTTACATCAAAGGCATTACCGATGTGGAAACCACTGTTGATGATATCTTAGAGCACCGTTCCGGCGTTTGCCAGGATTTCGCGCACCTGATGCTGCAAATACTACGTTCCCTGAAGATTCCCGCGCGTTATGTGAGCGGCTATATCTGTCCGAATAAGAATGGCATGCGCGGAGAAGGCGCCACACACGCCTGGGTGGAAGCCTGGATTCCCGGACAGGGATGGGCAGGTATCGATCCCACCAACAATGTATGGACCACCAATACCCACGTGAAACTCGCTACCGGTCGCAACTTCAAGGATTGTACGCCTGCGAAGGGTATGTTCCGGGGAAAGGCTTACCAGCGTTTATCCGTATACGTTTCCGTTGGTTATGAAAGCGGCCAGGTATTCGAAGAAATGAACGATGTTACAACGAGGTTCCGGGATGCCCCGCCATTGGAAGATGCGGAGGCTCAACAACAACAGTAAGGATACTTTCTCGCAAAGGCGCAGAGGCGCGGAGTTTGGCCTGTTGTGATTTATTAGTGCAGAAAATATAACCAAGCCAATCTACCTTTTTATTCTGCTTGCAATCAGGTTCTCTCTTTGCGCCTCTGCGCCTTTGCGAGAGAATTAGAAAAAATGTTGCGTCGTTGCCGTTGCGCCGTTGCGAGAAAATATCTCAAACGAACTCCCTACTCCTCAGAAGCCCCCCAAACCTCAACCGCCCATTGCGTCCTTGCTTCTTCGCGTCTTTGCGTGAAAAATATAAAATAAAAAAAGGCCGCTGCTCTCCGCAACGGCCTTCCTCTTATCTAAGCAAAAAATTCTTATTCGAATTTCAGATCCAATCCCAGACCTCTCAATTCGTGGATCAACACGTTGAAAGATTCCGGAACACCTGCCTTCGGAATGTTATCACCTTTAACGATGGCCTCGTAAGTTTTCGCGCGGCCGATGATGTCATCCGATTTAATGGTAAGCAGTTCCTGCAGGATGTTGGAAGCACCGTAGGCTTCGAGGGCCCACACTTCCATTTCCCCGAAACGCTGACCACCGAACTGGGCCTTACCACCAAGCGGCTGCTGGGTAATGAGACTGTATGGTCCGATAGAACGGGCGTGCATTTTGTCATCCACCATGTGGTGCAGTTTGATCATGTAGATGATTCCTACTGTAGCCTTCTGGTCGAAGCGGTCGCCTGTTTCACCATCGTAGAGGTAAGTGTGTCCGAAGCTGGGCAGACCTGCCTGTGTGATGTGTTCCGCGATTTCTTCGGTAGTGGCACCATCGAAGATCGGGGTGGCGAAGCGCATACCCAGTTTCTCACCGGCCCATCCGAGAACGGTTTCATAAATCTGGCCGAGGTTCATCCTGGAAGGTACACCCAATGGGTTCAGAACGATATCAACCGGCGTACCGTCTTCGAGGAACGGCATGTCTTCGGCACGAACGATCTTGGCAACGATCCCTTTGTTACCGTGGCGTCCCGCCATTTTATCCCCCACTTTCAGCTTACGCTTCACAGCGAGGTAAACTTTCGCCAGCTTTAGTACGCCGGCAGGCAGTTCGTCTCCGATAGAGATGTTGAACTTCTCGCGCTTGTAGCGACCGAGTTCTTCATTGTATTTGATGTTGTAGTTGTGCAGGAGAATGTTGATCTGCTGGTCGATCTTCTCGTCGCCTGTCCAACCTAAAGGATTCACGTTCAGGTAGTCGATGCCGGTCAGGTTCTTCACTGTGAACTTAGCACCTTTACCGATCAGTACCTCACCGAAGTTGTTGGAAACACCTGAGGAAGCTTTGTCTTTCAACAATACCTGGAGTTTGCTCAGCAATACTTCCATGATATCGGCTTCGTTCTTGTCGTGAACTTTCTCTACTTTTTCAAGCAGGGCTTTTTCACGCACTTTGGTGTTCTTATCTTTCTTGGCGCGCTGGAACAGTTTCTTGTCGATCACCACACCTTCCGTTCCGGATGGTGCTTTCAGGGAAGCGTCCTTCGCATCACCGGCTTTGTCACCGAAGATGGCGCGGAGGAGTTTTTCTTCAGGGGTAGGATCAGATTCACCCTTAGGTGTGATCTTACCAATGATGATATCGCCTTCTTTTACGTGTGCACCGATGCGGATGATACCGTTCTCGTCGAGGTCTTTGGTAGCCTCTTCGGAAACGTTGGGGATATCGGGCGTGAGCTCTTCTTCACCCAGTTTGGTATCACGCACTTCCAGTTCAAATTCTTCGATGTGAACGGAAGTGAACAGGTCTTCGGTCACCACTTTATCGGAGATCACGATGGCATCCTCGAAGTTGTACCCTTTCCATGGCATGAATGCCACTTTCAGGTTACGGCCCAGGGCCAGTTCACCACCTTGTACAGCGTATCCTTCAGTAAGGAAATCGCCTTCCACCACACGCTGCCCTTTCTTAACGGCGGGACGCAGGTTGATACAGGTGGCCTGGTTGGTTTTTATGAACTTGGTGAGTTTGTACACTTTGAGGTCTTCTTCAAAGCTCACCAGTTTTTGTGATTCGTTTCTTTCGTAACGAACATGAATCTCGTTGGCATCTACGAATTCCACCACACCTTCTCCTTCAGCGTGGATCTGGATACGCGCGTCACGGGCAGCTTTTCCTTCCAGACCGGTACCTACGATAGGCACCTGCGGGCGGATCAGCGGCACAGCCTGACGTTGCATGTTCGATCCCATCAGGGCACGGTTGGCGTCATCGTGCTCCAGGAAGGGGATCAGGGAGGCACTCAAACCAACGATCTGGTTCGGGGCCACGTCCATGAATTCCACTTCAGATTTTTCGAGGATAGGGAAGTCGCCGGTTTCACGGCTCACGATCCTTTCTTCCACGAAATTTCCACTGGGGTCAAGCGGGGTGTTCGCCTGGGCGATTTTGGCGATGTCTTCTTCTTCAGCACTCAGGTAAGTAAGCGCTTTCATATCTACTTTACCGTTCTCCACTTTGTGGTACGGTGTTTCGATGAAGCCCATCTCGTTGATCTTGGCGTGTACGCAAAGCGTGGAGATCAGACCGATGTTCGGTCCTTCCGGCGTTTCGATCGTACAAAGACGGCCATAGTGGGAATAGTGTACGTCACGTACCTCGAAGCCTGCACGTTCACGGCTCAGACCACCTGGTCCGAGTGCGGAGATACGACGCTTGTGCGTGATCTCACTCAGGGGGTTAGTCTGGTCGAGGAACTGAGACAATTGAGAGGTACCGAAGAATGAGTTGATCACGGAAGAAAGTGTTCTGGCGTTGATCAGGTCAACAGGTGTGAACACCTCGTTGTCGCGCACGTTCATTCTTTCGCGGATGGTACGAGCCATACGGGCCAGACCAACACCGAATTGTGCATACAACTGTTCTCCCACGGTACGAACACGACGGTTGCTCAGGTGATCGATGTCATCGATCTCCGCTTTACCGTTGGTGAGGCGCACAAGGTATTTAATGATTTCAATGATGTCTTCCTTGGTCAATACCTTGTTGTCCAGTTTCTGATCTACACCGAGTTTGCGGTTGATCTTGTAACGGCCTACTTCTCCGAGGTCGTAACGTTTGTCGCTGAAGAACAATTTATCGATGATACCACGGGCTGTTTCATCATCCGGCGCATCGGCACCGCGCAGTTGGCGGTAGATGTGCTGAACGGCTTCCAGTTCGGAGTTGGAGGTATCTTTGTTGAGGGTATTGTAAATGATGGCGTAGTCGCCGCTCACTTCTTCTTTTTGAATGAATACGGAAGAAACGGCCATGTCAACGATGGTCTCAATGGCTTCTTCGTCCAGTACCGTATCACGTTCCATCACCACTTCGTTCCTTTCGATGGACACCACTTCACCGGTATCTTCATCTACGAAGTCTTCCACCCATGTACGGAGTACACGAGCGGCCAGGCGCTTACCAAGGAATTTCTCCAGGGCTTTACGTTCACCTTTCACTTCATCGGCCATGCCGAAGAGTTCGAGGATATCCTTATCTGTTTCGAATCCGATGGAACGAAGCAGGGTAGTTACAGGGAACTTTTTCTTACGGTCGATGTACGCGTACATCACGTTGTTGATATCGGTCGCGAATTCCATCCAGGCGCCCTTGAAGGGGATCACGCGGGCGGAATAAATCTTAGTACCGTTGGGGTGTACTGATTGACCGAAGAACACACCGGGTGAACGGTGCAACTGGGAAACCACTACCCTTTCAGCGCCGTTGATCACGAAAGTACCACGGGGCGTCATGTAAGGGATGTTACCCAGGAACACGTCCTGGATAATAGTCTGGAAGTCAACATGCTCCTCGTCATTACAACTGAGGCGCAGTTTGGCTTTCAGGGGAACGGCGTACGTAAGTCCGCGCTCCATACACTCGTCAATGGTATAGCGTGGCGGGTCAATAAAATAATCGAGGAATTCCAGTACAAAGATATTCCGGGTATCCGTAATGGGGAAGTTCTCTTTGAACACCTTAAAAAGGCCCTCATTGTTACGTTTGTCCGGAGTGGTCTCTAACTGGAAAAAGTCTTTAAACGATTGAATCTGAACCTCTAGCAGATCAGGAGTTTCGGCGAGATTCTTGATCTTTCCGAAATTGATCCTGTTTGACAGTGTTGTTGAAGACATATATATAATAAACCGGTTTTATTGAACAATCTCTATCACTGAAAACCAATCAGTTGAATCGTAATCCCCTTGTTTCAAGCTGAATATAAACAATAAGCCTAAATTAGGGGATGGCAAAAGTACACATTATTTGTCAATTTGCCATAAAGTTTTTACCGGAGGGCGTACTGCCTTCGGATTAACAAAAAAGAAGGCCACGGGAAGAATCCCACGGCCGTTTCAAATCAGCACTACTCACTTTCTTAAATGCTATTTTGAGGAGCGGTTACCACCGCTTTCATCAGTTTTAGTTTTGTCGGTATTGCCACCTTGTGTGCTATCGCCTGTTGCCCTGTTCTGCTGGGTGTTCACCAGCTTCTGCAGGATTTCCTTATTGGCTTTGGCATCATTGTTCTCAGGTTGCAGTACCAGAATCTGGTCGAGATGTTCCACTGCTTTCGCATAATCTTTGGC
>CAMLPA010000281.1 GCA_946481605.1 uncultured Flavihumibacter sp.
TGAAACCGATACTTGCCGAGAAACGACGTGGCATTTGTTTTTCTACTGTGGTCCAGCCGCTGAAATATTCTTTATCAGCAATGTTGTCCGCTTTCAGCGCCAGACGGTATTTGTCCGCATTGTAGAACAATGTAGCGTTCACCACCGTATAAGCTGGCAGCACAAAAGTACCTGTGGCCAGAGAGTTTGTGATGTAGTTGTCGCTGGCGTAGTTGCCACCGAATCCTGCACCAAATCCTTTCATTTTACCTGCTCTTGCGGTGTAGCTGATCCAGAGGTTAGCCATGTTTGCCGGGCCCGAGGAAGTTGGACGGAGGTCTTTGGTGGCTGGTGCTGCATTCACGATTTTGCTATGGTTATAACTGTAGCCCGCTACGATGTTCAGTCCGGGAATGGGGTTTGCGATCAGGTCGAATTCAACACCTTTGGATTCCTGCTCTCCATCTTGGATAGTAACGTTAACCATCTGGCTGGGGTTATCAACGCTCGGTGCGGTAATCTGCCTGGATATGTTGGTTACAAGCAGGTCATAATAACTTGCGGTGAAAGCGAGTTTGTGGTCGAACATGTCCAGTTTCACACCTGCTTCTTTCTGATCGGCCTGCTGCGGCTTCAGGTTAGCAGGATAACCGGCAACCGCATTATTTGCAACCGGCGCCGAATTGCGGAAACCATTCATATAGTTGGCGAAAAGACTCACTTGCTTTTCTACTACTTCATAAACCAGTCCGAATTTCGGAGAAAGTGAATTCTGGCTGTAATTCCCGGATTCAGCCATTGAAATATGGTTAACGGTAGGCTTGTTGTCGAAATGGTCGAAACGTAGACTTGCCATCGCGATCAAACGATCCGTAACATTGAAAACATCTGAAATATATGCGCTGTATGTGTAGTTGTTGGTGCTGTTTTTAGTAGCGCCGGCGGTTGTTGCGAGTTTTGCATCAACTGCTGCACGGGTAAGCGTGCCGTAGCGTGCGTCGAAGTTATTCGGCTGATCTCTTGTAACATTCACATAATCGAACAATGCATAAGCCGAATTATCATTCACCGATTGGAGTTGCATGAAATCGAATCCTGCGATCACCCTGTTGCGGAACTTTCCAATATTAAAATCACCGATGAAGTTCTGCTGAATATCAGTAGTGGTGGAAGTCGAATTCTGGTAGTAGGCGAACCTGCTGATCAGTGTATCGTTAGCGGCGATGGCTCCGTTGGGACTGCCATCCAGGAACATTACATAAGAATAATACCCATCACTTTTCCGTACACTTCTCGCCACGTTGGTTTGTGAAGTCCATTTGTCGGAGATTTTATAGGTCATCTGTCCGAAAAGGTTTACCGTAGGCGTTTTGTAGGTGATGTCGTTGCTGGTGTAGGATCGGTTGAAATCCATATTCAGTTCTTCCGGCGTTCTTGCGATCAGTTGACGGCCTCTGTTGAGGAACACCATCAGCGTATTAGTGGCTTCGGCGTTGTAAAATTCAGTATTGATGAGGAAAGAAAGCCTGTCGTTTGCTTTGAAAGAAAAGCTGGGGGCGAGGAAAACGGATTTTTTGAAACCGGCATCCTGGAAGCTTCCTTCAGAATGATAAGCGGCGTTTACACGCAGCAAAGCGGACCTGTCTTCATTCAATGGCGTATTCACATCTGCGGTAACGCGGCTCAGGCCGAATCCGCCGCCGGTATAGCTCACTTCTCCACCAAAGAAATCGTAAGGTTTTTTGGTCACGATATTCAGCAATCCACCGAAAGAGATCAGGCTGCTGCCGAACAAAGTACCCGATGGTCCTTTGATGGATTCGATTCTTTCAATATTCGCCGGATCAATACCGCCGTTGGTTAAACCGGGTACACCATTGATCATGGTGGGCTGTACACTGAAACCGCGCATGGAGAAATAACCAGCGCCATCATTGGGGCGACCGGTAGAGCTCCAGAGCCTGTTCACGCCCGGGGCGTTCTTTAGGGCATCATCAAAACTTACTACCATCTGCTCTTTCATCAGGTCTTTGGTGACTACATTATATACCTGTGGGTTTTCGAGGTTGGTGAGTGGCATTTTTGCCACGGTAGCGCTGCTGCGCACCACCAGTTTATTTTTGGTGGATTTCACGATCACTTCCTGCAGTTCCGCGTTGGAAAGGTTCAGCCGGATATTCACCGCGGTGATCTTGCCTTCTTCCACTTTTACTTCTTCCGTATGTGTATCGTATCCTATCAGGCTGATTTCCAATTGGTAAGTGCCAGACGGAATATTGGTGAGGCGGAATGTGCCATCTTCATCGGTCAGTGCGGTTTTTTTGGTGTTCTTTAATACTACTGAAACGGAGGCGCCGGGTGCATCATCACTCGTGGTAACCATCCCTTTAATGGTACCGCCCGCATCTTCACCGGGTCCTGCGAAGGCTGTAATACCTGTAAACAGTGCGAAAACAAACAAAAAAATGGGTGCTGAGAGAGAAAATCGCTTCATCTTACTATCTTGTTGAATTGGCCGCAAAGTTCAGTCAGGGAAGAAAAGCACGTTTACGCGATGAGGAAAACCATTTACGAAATGCGGAAAAATTATTCCGGTTTCAGTTTTAAACTTATTGGGTGAAATTGCTGATGGAAATAGTAATCAACAAGGCAAGTTTAAACGGAAGTTTTGAAAATCAGTTAAAATCCGTAAACTTTCCATTAATACCGGAAAACAGGGTAGGAGATGCCCGCTGTACTTTTGGTGTAAATTAAATGTATCGCTCCTATGTGTAACGTAAAATGGAAAGGTGTATATCCCGCCTTATTGACCCCCTTCAAGGAAGATGATTCAGTAGATTTCGATATGTTCAAACTGAACCTGGATGCCCAGGTTTCGGCCGGAGTGGATGGGATCATCCTGGGAGGCTCTTTGGGCGAAGCGAGTTCTTTGCTGAATGAAGAGAAAAGAGATTTGCTGATTTATGCCAAAGAAACGCTGGATAAGGATTTCCCTGTGATCGTGAACATCGCGGAGCAAACCACCAAAGCAGCCGTGGCCCTGGCACAGGACGCGGAAAAAAATGGCGCTGACGGACTGATGCTGCTCCCCCCCATGCGGTACAAATCCTCCGATGAGGAAACAGTGGAGTACTTCAAAACAGTTGCCCGCAACACGGCTTTGCCCATCATGATCTACAATAATCCCGTGGATTATAAAATTGAAGTAACCCTGGATATGTTCGAGGAGCTCGCGAAACTGGATAATATCCAGTCTGTGAAGGAGTCCACCCGCGACGTAACCAATGTTACGCGGATGTTCAACCGCTTTGGCGACCGCTTTAAAGTGCTTACCGGCGTGGATACCCTCGCTACCGAGAGCCTTTGTATGGGTGCTGATGGCTGGGTTGCCGGTCTGGTAGACGCGTTCCCCCGCGAAACCGTGGCGATCTTCCGCCTGGTAAAAGCCGGACGCATCCCTGAGGCCGTGGCCATTCACCGCTGGTTCCTGCCCGTATTGGAACTGGATATTCATCCCAAACTGGTGCAGTACATTAAAATGGCCGCCGTTGCCACCGGTATCGGTTCCGAACATGTACGCGCCCCCCGCTTAAAAGTAACCGGAGCAGAACGTGCCGCCGTATTGAAAGTGATTGAAACGGCCCTCGCCACACGTCCCGAACTGCCCGATTACCTGAACCTGAAAATGGAAGAACATGCAACTTACGCCTGATGCAAAGGCCCTGCGGTCGTTCAGTACCGTAAAAGGAGATTATTTACCCGGTGATTTCGCCGTTGCTACCGATAATGAAGTGGAAGCCGCCCTGCAAGGGGCGGTCTCCGCGTTTAAAGACTATTCCCAGACTTCCGCCGCGGAGCGGGCCACTTTCCTGGAAACCATTGCCCAGGAAATTATGGCTTTGGGTGAGGAACTTATTGAAAGGGCTCACCTGGAGTCCGGACTTCCACTCGCAAGATTAAACGGCGAGCGCGACCGCACCGTGGGGCAACTACGGTTGTTCGCCACCGTGCTCAAGGAAGGTTCTTATGTTGAAGCTGTGATCGATCCCGCGTTGCCCGAACGCAAGCCGCTGCCCCGTGCCGATATCCGCAGGATGAACCTGCCCATTGGCCCGGTGGCCGTTTTTGGCGCCAGCAATTTCCCTTTCGCTTTTTCCACCGCGGGTGGTGATACCGCTTCGGCGCTCGCTGCCGGATGTCCTGTAGTGTTGAAGGCACACCCTTCCCACCTGGGCACGAACGCCCTGATGGCAAAAGCCATCCAAACCGCCGTTAGAAAATGCAACCTCCCCGAAGGTGTTTTTGTTTCCCTTGTTGGGGAAGGCATCGCCCTGGGGCAAACCCTGGCGAAGCATCCCGCCATCAAAGCCATTGGTTTTACCGGTTCTTACGCCGGAGGCATGGCGCTTTACCGCACCGCTACTGCTGAAAGGAATACACCCATTCCCGTTTACGCGGAAATGAGCAGCATCAACCCCGTGTTGCTGCTGCCCGGAAAACTTTCGGCAGACGTGGAAACGCTTGCCACCACGCTGGCAGGTTCCATCACACTGGGCGTGGGGCAGTTCTGCACCAATCCTGGTTTGCTGTTCGCTTTAAAATCTGACGCTACGGATCAGTTTACCACAGCATTGGCGGCATCCCTCGCTAAAGTGCCTGGCGCCACCATGCTGAACGAAGGTATCTGTAAAAATTATTACACAGGCAGGAACAAACTTTCCCAGCACAAAGGGGTAACCGTACTGCTGGAAGGAGAGGATGCAACCGCAGGATTCAAGGGGACGCCCGCGCTGATGCAGGTTTCCGCCACAGATTTCCTAGCCCAGCCCGGATTGCAGGATGAAGTATTCGGTCCATCCTCACTGTTGGTAGTATGCGAAGATGTACCGCAAATGGAGCAGGCGCTGCAAGCGCTTCATGGTCAATTGACCGGTTCCGTTTTCGGCAATGCTGCTGATGTGGCCACTTTCGCCCCGCAAATACATACGCTTACTGAAAAGGTGGGCCGCATCATTTACAATATGGTGCCCACTGGGGTGGAGGTTTGTCATGCCATGGTGCACGGCGGTCCTTTCCCTGCCACTACCGACGCGCGCACCACATCTGTTGGAGCAGAAGCCATCAAGCGTTTCCTGCGCCCCGTTTGTTTCCAGGATTGCCCGG
>CAMLPA010000282.1 GCA_946481605.1 uncultured Flavihumibacter sp.
ACAGATCCGCTGTACGTGGAATCCATCCGCCAGCAGATTTACCAGGATAGCCGCTCCGAACAGGCCAGAGACGCACTCATTGATATGGTGATCAAAAAGGCAGGGAGTAAGTTACTCGTTCCTGAAAAAGACCTTTTCGATTTTTCTGAAAAGAACCTTCAGACTGATACCATTGTACCCTTTAATAATATCAGCACACGCACCCCGATACTGGCCACGGGCAAGCGTACAATGGATGCATTGGAATGGTGCAGGTATATTCGTGTGGCCAGGAACCCCCTGAACAACCAGGAACAACCCAAATCGTATCCCGAGTTGCTGGAAACCATGCGCCGCTATGAGGCCATGCAATATTACCGGGATCACCTGGAAGAATTCCAGCCCGCCTTCGCCGAACAGTTCAGGGAGTTCAAAGAAGGCAACATGCTTTTTGAAATCATGCAACAGGAAGTGTGGAACAAATCATCCGCAGATAGTGCGGGCCTGTCCAGGTTCTATCAGCAAAACAAGGATAAGTATTTCTGGGAACCTTCAGCGGAAGCGGTATTACTTACCTGCACCGACCAGATGGCCGCAGGTGAACTGAAAAGAAAGATAACAACAAACCCCGCGCTATGGCAACAAATTACAGATGCCATGGAAGGAAGGGCCACAGCCGATTCCGCGAAAATGGAACTTACGCAACTCCCTATAAGCGGCAATACCCCCTTGAAAGAAAAAAACTTCACCGAACAGGTATTACAGGCTGATGGTACCGTGCTGTTTGCCTACATTTTTAAATTGTATCCGGAAAAACACCCACGCAGTTTCGAGGAAGCACGGGGTTTTGTACTGAACGATTACCAGCAATTCCTGGAAGATGAATGGGTGAAAAAACTTGAAAAAGTCTATCCCGTTACCATCCATGAGAAAGAAAGGAAACAACTTTTCGGAAATGCGGGAAAGTAGTTGGCATAGTTTCTGCCTGAACAGCCCTGTGATCCGATACCGGCCTGTGGGCTCTGATCCCGGCTTTGAATAACATTAAAGCAGACTACTACAAAAGGAATGGGGGCGATATTCTCGCCCCCAATTTATTTCATGAACCTGTAGTTGTTATTGAATTTGTTTCACCACATTATACACCACTTTCGGTTTGCCGATGGTGTAGTAGTGCAATACAGGTACTCCGTTCTTTTTCAGTTCCCTGGATTGGTTCAGCAGCCATTCAGTACCAACTTCCTCCACTTCAGCATCGGTTTTACACTTCATTACTTCCAGACTAAGTTCTGTTGGAAGATCAATATGGAAAACACGGGGCAGTACAGTGAGTTGCTTCCTGGTGGTCAGCGGTTTCAACCCGGGAATGATGGGTACTTCGATACCTGCGGCACGGCAATCGTCCACGAATTTGAAATACTTTTTATTATCGAAGAACATCTGGGTCATAATGTATTCTGCACCCGCCTCAACTTTGTTCTTCAGGTATTCCATATCAATCTCCGGATTCGGGGCCTCGAAATGTTTTTCGGGGTAACCGGCCACGCCCATGCAGAAATTCGTTTTTCCCCCGTTCTGAATGTCCTCCTCCAGGTAAATCCCGGTATTCAGGTTGGATATCTGGCGCATCAGGTCGATGGCGTAACGGTGTCCTCCGGGATGTGGTTCGAAGGATGCCTCATTTTTAGCGGCATCACCCCTTAACACCAGCACGTTATCGATGCCGAGGAAGTTCAGGTCTATCAACGCGTTCTCCGTTTCTTCTTTGGTGAAACCGCCACAAATAAGGTGGGGCACGGTATCTACATTGTAGT
The DNA here is from genome assembly GCA_946481605.1 of uncultured Flavihumibacter sp. The sequence goes on from CAMLPA010000282.1 coordinate 1,794, forward strand.
GGTTGCGCAGCGCAGCGCAGATGGCAACTGTACCGGGGCGCTTGCGGACTTCTATTTTTGAGAAACTGCCGTCCAGTTTTTTCTTGAACATAGTTTCAGCACGGTGATAGGTCACGTTGATCCAGGACGGTTTAAATTCCATCAATGGGTCGAGGTGATCGTAAATACTTTGGATGGTCTTCCCTTTCAGCGGGGGAAGAATTTCGAATGAGATCAGGGTATCTTTGGCCTGTCGGATATGGTCAATTACCTTCATGTGCAGTTTTTAACGGGGCAAACCTACAAGAAAAACAGTTAATTTATTATAATACGTTGAATTTTAGGAAAAGCGTATAATCACCAAGCCTTATTTTTGCCATTCAATTATTTTATTTTGAGTTTGACCATCCATACCAAAGACCTTGTAAAGCGTTACAGCAGCAGAACAGTGGTGAATCACGTTTCGGTAGACGTGAAACAGGGGGAAATCGTGGGGCTGCTCGGGCCGAACGGGGCCGGAAAAACTACCACATTCTATATGGTGGTGGGACTCATTAAACCGGATGAAGGCAGTGTTTTCCTGGAAGAAGAAGACATTACCAAACTTCCCATGTACAAACGCGCCCAAATGGGTATCGGTTACCTGCCGCAGGAAGCTTCTGTTTTCAGAAAACTGAGCGTGGAAGATAATATTTCTGCCGTGCTGGAAATGACCAAACTTTCCAAAGCCGAACAAAAAGAGAAACTGGAGGACCTGCTGACCGAGTTCAGGCTGCACCATGTGCGTAAAAACAACGGCGACTCCCTCTCCGGAGGAGAACGACGCCGTACCGAAATAGCCCGCGCGCTGGCGGTGAACCCCAAATTCATTCTGCTGGATGAACCCTTCGCCGGTGTTGACCCTATCGCGGTGGAAGATATCCAGATGGTGGTGGCCCGGCTTAAATTTAAGAACATCGGCATCCTGATCACCGACCACAACGTAAACGAAACACTCTCGATCTGTGACCGGGCCTACCTCCTGATCGATGGAAAAATATTTAAACACGGGACTGCAGAAGAACTTGCCGCCGACGAACAGGTGAAACGCCTCTACCTTGGAAGGAATTTCGAACTGAAACGGAAAGATTACCTGCTTTCTCCTGAAAGCAACGAGCCCATGCCCGATGTGATTAAAATACCCGACTAATCCGCACAGCGCAGATTTCCATCAATTCCCGATTTTAAATTCAGAATTCGGAATTTAAAATTTATTTTGCCGTATGAGGATTTTAAGTCCTGCCATATCACGACTTGCCAGGCTCCGTTTGTGGCAAATTGAACAGTGGATGCAATATCCTGAGGCCGCCCAGCGCGAAGTACTTCAGGAACTTGTTACAGCCGCGCAGTACACTACATTCGGCAGGAAATACGGTTTCAACAAACTCTTCTCCGTAAAAGCTTTCAAACAGGCCGTTCCCATTCACGATTACGATGACCTGAAACCCTACATCGAAAAGATGATGGCGGGAGAAGAAAACGTGCTCTGGAACACCCCGGTGGAATGGTTCGCGAAAAGCAGTGGTACCACCAGCGATAAAAGCAAATTCATTCCCATCAGTAAGGAAAGCCTGGAAGAAACGCATTTTCAGGGTGCGAAAGATGTGCTGACCATGTATTACAGCACACATCCCGATTCTGATCTGTTAACAGGAAAAGGACTGGTGCTGGGCGGAAGTCACCAGGTGAACCAGTTCAACGATACGATATCGTATGGCGACCTGAGCGCCGTTTTGCTACAGAATACACCTTTCTGGGGGCATTGGCTACGTACGCCCGATCTTTCCATCGCATTGATGGACGAATGGGAATCGAAAATCGAAATGCTGGCCCAGACCACGCTCAACGAAAATGTGACCTCTATTTCCGGTGTTCCCACCTGGACGTTGGTGCTTTTCCGCAGGATACTGGAACTTTCCGGCAAGTCTACCGTAAAAGAAGTATGGCCCAACCTTGAGTTGTACATGCACGGCGGCGTTTCGTTCACGCCTTACCGTGAGCAGTTCCGGAAACTGATCGGCTCCCCCATTCGTTACCTCGAAATGTACAATGCCAGTGAGGGTTTCTTCGCGGCACAGGCGCATCCGGACGATGACGGTATGTTGCTCTACACAAGGCACGGTATATTTTATGAATTCATGCCCATTGAAGAATATGGAAAGGAAGACCCGCAAACCATCGGCTTATCTGAAGTGGAACTCAACAGGCATTATGCGCCCGTAATTTCCACCAACGGCGGGTTGTGGCGCTACCTGCTGGGCGATACCATTCAGTTCGTTTCTAAAAATCCTTACCGGATAAAAGTGAGCGGTCGGCTTAAACATTACATCAACGCCTTCGGCGAGGAACTGATGGTAGACAATACCGATCGCGCCATCGCAATGGCCTGCGAAAGAACCGGCGCGGTAGTGAACGATTACACGGCCGCGCCCGTGTATTTTTCTGATGCAGAAAACGGCGCACACGAATGGCTGATCGAATTCGAAGTCGCCCCCCAGGATATTCAGCGTTTCGCCTACGAGCTGGATACCGCGCTGAAAAACCTGAACTCAGACTACGAAGCAAAGCGGCATAAAGACATGGCCCTGCGCATGCCCATCCTGCACAACATTCCAAAAGGACTGTTCACCCGCTGGCTCAAGGAAAAAGGCAAGTTGGGCGGTCAGCACAAAGTGCCACGCCTCTCCAACGACAGGTGTTATATTGATGAGATCATGGCGCTGCATGCACAGGCTTAGCGGCTGCCGGCACCTTTTCACTTATTGTCACCTGCCCATCATCTTCAGATATTTCATACTTTCGGCCCCGGATTCCGATATTTTAAACCGTGCATCCACACGGTCATGAACTGAACCAAAAACAAAAACGGATGAAATTACTCGACAACAAAGTTGCCATTGTAACCGGTGCCGCCCGTGGTATCGGAGAAGGAATAGCCCTCAAACTCGCCGAACATGGCGCCAGCATCGCCTTTACCTATGTGAGTGAAGGCAGCGCCGAAAAAGCCGCCGCCCTCGAAGAAAAACTGAAAGGCATGGGCGTTAAGGCAAAAGCCTACCGCAGCAACGCGGGCGTATTTGAAGAATGTGAAACCTTCGTGAATGATGTAATGAAAGAATTCGGCACAGTAGATGTGTGCGTGAACAATGCCGGCATCTCCAAAGACAACCTCCTCCTCCGTATGAGCGTTGACCAGTGGAACGACGTGATCGCCACCAACCTGAACAGTGTTTTCAACATGACCAAGCAGGTGATCCGCCCCATGATGAAAGCCAAAAGCGGCAGCATCATCAACATGAGTTCCAT
>CAMLPA010000283.1 GCA_946481605.1 uncultured Flavihumibacter sp.
TAAGAACCGGAAACTGCAGATGAAGCTTACATTGGTGGGATTGGCTGTGAGCATTCTTACATTGGTATTGTATTTCAGAAAAACCAGTGAGTTCGTGAATGGGAATTACAGCATCTGGGCCATACTGAGCCTGGTGGTACCCGTTTTCCTTTTCTTCGCAACCAGGGGAATTTATAAAGATGAAAAGTTGATCAAAAGCCTGGACAGGCTGCGGTAACTTTCTTCACCACAAGACACTAAAAAAGCAGGATAGGGAATGTCCTGCTTTTTTATTTTCGGTTTTCCAAGGTTCAGCCCTGGCGGTTATTTACCGGGCCGGATGCTCAATCGATAAAACGTGCTGTCTGGCTTTTCTTCACTTTCTTCAACCCTTCCGGCACGCCCGCATACACCAGTTCTCCTCCGTTCACACCTGCTTCGGGGCCAAGATCAATGATCCAGTCTGCACTTCTGACTACATCAGTATTATGTTCTATAACAAGGATGCTATGGCCTTGTTCGATGAGGGCGTTAAAGCTTTGTAAAAGTTTCCGTATATCGTGGAAGTGAAGTCCTGTGGTAGGTTCATCGAAGATGAACAGAATTGAACCCTGTACCCGGCCCCTTCCGAGGAACGAGGCCAGTTTTACCCGTTGCGCTTCTCCTCCGGAAAGTGTATCCGATGATTGCCCAAGTTTTATGTATCCCAAACCAACATCGCTGAGCGGTTGAATTTTACGGGCCACCTCTTTCGCGTCGCCGAAGAATTCAATGGCTTCATCTACACTCATTTCCAGCACATCGTAGATGTTCTTTTCCTTGTAGGTGACTTCCAGTACTTCTTCTTTGAACTTTTTACCGCCGCACACCTCACAGGTGAGGTGCACATCGGCGAGGAACTGCATCTCTACGACTTGTTCGCCTTCTCCTTTACAGGCGTCACAACGGCCACCGTCTACGTTGAAAGAGAAGTGTTTGGGTTGAAAACCACGCATTTTACTAAGTGGTTGCTTCGCAAAGAGGTCACGGATTTCATCGTACGCTTTGATGTACGTTACAGGATTACTGCGCGAAGATTTCCCGATCGGGTTCTGGTCTACCATTTCTACCTGCACGATCTTATCGATATCGCCGGAAACAACCTTGTGCAACCCAACTTTATCAGCGGGTTGCCCCAGCCATTTCATGAGCGCCGGGTATAAAATCTGTTTTACCAGCGTTGTTTTTCCGCTGCCGCTCACGCCGGTCACCACACAGAACACGTTCAGCGGGAATTCCACTGTTATGTCTTTCAGATTGTGTTGGCGGGCGCCCTCTACTTTAATGGCGTGCTTCCATTTCCGGAGCGTTTTCGGTGGATCGATACTCAGTTCACCTTTCAGGTATTTCCCTGTTAAACTATTCTTGTTGCCAATAATTTCATCGTAATCTCCTTCCGCAATCACTTCTCCACCCAAATGACTAGCCAATGGCCCCATATCAATGATGTGGTCGGCTTCGCGCATCATCAGTTCATCGTGTTCCACCACCACAACGGTATTGCCCAGGTTTCTCAGTTCCTTCAATACATGGATCAACCGCTCCGTGTCGCGGGAATGAAGGCCGATAGAAGGTTCGTCCAGAATATACAAGGAATCCGTGAGGTTACTACCCAAAGAACGGGTGAGTTGGATACGCTGGCTTTCGCCACCGGAAAGCGAATTAGCGAGGCGGTTCAGGGTAAGGTACCCCAACCCCACATCCAGCAAGGTTTTGATGCGGTGTTCAATTTCGAGCAGGATACGTTTCGCCACCTGGCGGTCGTAATCGGAAAGTTCCAGTTTACTGAACCAGTTGAAAAGATCGGTTACGGGCATTTCGCAAAGCTCGCCGATGTGTAGCCCGCCCACTTTTACATATAAGGCCTCTTTGCGAAGCCGGTAACCACCGCAATCAGGACAGGTGGTTCTTCCGCGGTACCGCGACAGCAACACCCTGTACTGTACTTTATAGAGGTTCTGTTCTACTTCCTTAAAGAAATCATTGATGCCGTTCACATACTGGTTACCTTCCCACAATACCCGGTATTGCTCTTTGGTGAGGTCCATGATGGGCTTGTGCACCGGGAAGTCGAACTTTTTCGCAGCCCGTACAAACTGGTCTTTCCAGGCGCCGAGCTTCTCTCCTTTCCAGGGCGCCACGGCACCTTCGTACACACTCAGTCTCTTATCAGGGATCACCAGTTCATCGTCGATGCCCAGCACCTGGCTGAAACCTTCGCAGGTGGGGCAGGCGCCATAAGGATTATTAAAAGAGAACAGGTTGGGCACGGGCTCTTCAAAACGGATACCATCCAGTTCGAACCGGTTGGAGAAATGCAACAACTGTTCGCTGTTCACTTCGAGGTAAATTTCTCCTTCGCCTTCATAAAAAGCCGTTCCAACGGAATCGGCGATGCGGTGCAAATCATCTTCTTCGAAATCACGTTTCACAAGGCGGTCGATCAATACATAAGTATCTTTCCCGGGTTTCCATTTGTGCAAAGGACTATCCTTTCCGGCATCCAGCACGTCTTCTATCCGCAGCAATCCTTCGCCCTGTATATCAAACAACCTTGAAAATCCCTTTTGCAACAGGATATTCAGTTCTTCCTTCACATCACGTTTGCCATGGAACCGGAAAGGTGCAAGCACCAGTATCTTATCGGCCTCTTTCATGCCGTTAATGGTTTCCACCACATGCGTCACGTCCTGCTTCATTACCTGGCGGCCGCTTACCGGAGAGATGGTTTTACCGGCACGTGCGAAAAGCAGGCGGAGGTAATCGTAAATTTCCGTCATGCTGCCCACGGTAGAACGGGGTGTCCGGGTGATTACTTTCTGTTCAATAGCGATGGCGGGGCACAATCCTTTGATGAAATCGACCTCGGGTTTGCCCATTCGCTGCATAAACTGGCGGGCATAAGCGCTTAAACTTTCGGCATAACGGCGCTGGCCCTCTGCGAAGAGCGTATCGATGGTGAGGGAAGATTTTCCAGAACCTGAAACCCCTGTCACAACGATGAGTTTATTCCTTGGAATAGAAACAGTTACGTTCTTCAGGTTGTGTTTCCGCGCCCCTTGTATATAAATAGAATTATTGTTGCTGCTGCTTTTCTTCTTTGCCATAGTATGTCCACAAAATTATCGGAAAACACTTACTAAAACTAAATGAATGAACAGTGTTAACCTGCATTTGTTTGTATTGATCAAAATTTTTATTCGTTTTTTTGGCTATATGAATTAAAAATTTGTATTTTCGATAACACAATAAAAATCCAGTATTCAAAAACCATTAAAAAAGATTACGCCTATCGTACACTCCTCTACACAAGATTTCCCAAGTATTTCCGAGTAAACCCAATATCCAAACGTCCATCAAAAACCGTAGATTTCTATGAAATCATTTGTGCAAAAAACCGACAATGAACTGATTCGTCTGTTCATCGAGGGCAACATGACTGCCCTTGAAGCTCTTGTGCTGCGCCACAAGGACAAGATTTACACGTCTGTACTATTCCTGGTAAAAGACAAGTACCTCGCGGAGGACATCTTCCAGGAAGTATTCATTCGTGTGATCGACACACTTCGCTCCGGCCGTTACACTGATGAAGGCAAGTTCCTTCCCTGGGCCATGCGTATCGCACACAACCTGTGTGTGGACCATTTCCGCAAGGTGAAAAGAACCCCCGTTATCAAGACTGGTGACGACCGCGACATTTTCGAGGTGCTCAACTTCACTGAAGATGGTGCCGATGTGAAAATGATGAAACGCCAGAGCCATGACCGCGTTCGCGACATGCTCGACCGTTTGCCCGAAGACCAGCGTGAAGTGATTATCCTGCGCCACTACGCGGATATGAGCTTCAAGGAAATCGCTTCAATGACGAATTGCAGCATCAACACTGCACTCGGAAGAATGCGCTACGGCCTGATCAACCTGCGCAAAATGATGACCGAAAAAAAGATCGCTTTGTAAGTTCCGACAGATGATTCTTAGCACCTAAAGTCCAAACCAGGTAAAGAATTAAAATCCCCCGCTTCAACGGGGGATTTTCTATTGTGTTCCTTATATTTACTGAACATTAAAACTGTAGTGTATGTCGTTACTGAATAACTCCAATAAAGGGAAAGACAAGAAGAAGCCGGGGCAAACCCAAGCGAAGCCTGGTATGATGGTGAACAAAGGTAGTGTGAACAATAAGACCTCGGCCAAGAACACGCGTGTAACGGGCAGGGCCCAGCGCGGATCCTAAGTTTTGTTTTAGTGAGTGGAATAAAAAAGCCGCAGCGGAAACTGCGGCTTTTGTTTTTATTTTTTTGCGGCTTCAAGCCCGCATTTCAACCAATCTCCATATTCAGAAACGGAAGGCGTGTAACCAACCGGCCTGGTGAGCAGTTTCTCATCTCCGGTAATGATCGCGTACAAAGGCTGCGATGCATTGCCAAAGTTTTCCGATTGCATGGTAATGTATTTGTCTCCTACAGTTTTGATGGCTTTCTTGCTGCCATCAGAAACCGGGTAAAGGAACTGCGCATCATCTGGTAATACTTTTCTGTCGTCTACATAAAGTGAAACGAGGATGAAATTCTTTTCAATCAGTTCTTTAATTTCAGGTTGCACCCAAACATTCTCTTCCATTTTACGACAGTTCACGCACGCCCAGCCCGTAAAGTCAATCAGCAATGGTTTTCCTGTTTCTTTTGACAAAGCGAGGGCCTTCTCATAATCGTTCACCACATTCGGCTCTACACCCTTACCTGCTGCCGCTTCGTGGCCATACACACTATAGCTCATCGGGGGCGGAAAACCACTCACCAATGCACGGTTCGCGTATTTGGTATTGGTAAGTCCCGGAACAAGGTAAATGGTAAACGCCAGGAAGAGTACACCTAATATAATCCTGCCCTTGCTCAATTTAGCCGGCGGAGGATCATGCTTGAATTTAAGGATACCAAAGAGATAGAGCGAAAGCGCCAGGCCTATAAGCACCCAGATGCCAAAGAACACTTCTCTTTTCAGGATGCCCCAGTGCATTACGAGATCCGCGTTGGAAAGGAATTTGATCATCAGCGCCAGTTCGATAAAGGCGAACACAATTTTCAC
>CAMLPA010000284.1 GCA_946481605.1 uncultured Flavihumibacter sp.
GGTACTACCAGGTAAGAGCAACCGTAAGTTCAGGTGTAACACCGTTCAGCAATACTGCGGCGGCAAGCACGGTGGCTTATGTGGTTAACCTGAATATGAACGATGGTACCGCCAATGCACCTGCACAGCCAGGCAACTGGAACAATACGAATGCGCTGATAGCCGATGGTTTCGTACTGCCCAATATGATCAACGATCAGGGTCAGGCAACAGGCATCAACTTCGGTGTAACCACCGCCTTCAGCGGATTCAACTACTTCGGCACAACAACAGGTGACAACAGTGGCATCTATCCTGACAATGTGATGAAGAGCTTCTATTATGTGAACTTCGCGGATACCGCACGCCTGCGCATTACAGGACTTACCCTCGCACACGAATACAACTTCGCGTTCTTCGGCAGCAGGGTGAACCCGCAGGTAGGTGTGATCACCGCTTACAAAATAGGCAACCAGGTTGTAACACTTAACGCAGGCAATAACACTCAAAACGTGGCCAAAATAAGTGGTGTGAAACCTGATGCTGACGGTTCTGTTTCCATCACGATCTACGGTACTGTTCAGGGTGGATTCGGATACCTTAACGCGATGACCATTGAAGGAGCACCAACGGTTGCCACGGAAACACAACCTGATGTGGCTGTTACTACCGGAGCGATCTCACAATCAGCGGTTACTTCTGCCATAACACTGAAAACAGCACAGGAGGAAGAGCAGGTAAGAATTGTGAAAGCAACTGCGTTCCCCAACCCATTCGTGGATGACATTACCGTGGAAATGAAACTTACCAGTGACGTAAGCAGGTTTACGGTACAGGTAATAGATATGAACGGAAAAGTGGTGTACAGCAAGGATGTGGCGAATGCACAGAAAGGCACCTGGTTGCAGAAACTCGGATTGAATGGCAGACTTCCGAAAGGAATGTACTTCATCAGAGTGAACGGCTTACCTGGCCAGGGTGTACAGATCTTAAAAGTCGTGAAACGATAGGATTATAGGAATCTTCGCATTAGATTTGTGAATGGGATCGGAATTTCCGATCCCATTCTTACTACTTCTGACTATTAAAGCAAAAAGAAAATGGAATTCGCCTATCTATTTAAGGTGCTGATGCGGCGTAAATGGATCATTCTCGCATGTACAGTGGTCGCTTTGGTGGCTGCTTATTTCTTCACCAAAAAGATCAAGCATACCTATAAATCGGTGGCCCAGTTATCAACGGGATTCACTGTAATACAGGACCTTAAACTTTCTGATGAGAATTTCAGCCTTCCCCAGATCGATGTAAAGTTTAACAACGCCATCGAAAACATCACTTCTCCAAAAGTATTGAGTCTCGTTTCCTACAGGATGATGATCCACGACCTGGAAAATCCAAAAGAGGCCTTTACCGCTGTAAAAGAGGAGGACAAGCAAACCGATAGTTATAAAAAAGCTGATCAGAAGAAATTACTGGCGCTGCTGAAGCAGAAACTGGAAGGCGCCATTCAACTGAGTCCTTCTGTTCCCGAAGAAAAGGATGCCATTGCCTTTCTTGAAGTGTATGACTACGATATCGGCACCATAAAAAACAACCTGAACGTAGCCAGGTACCAGCGGACGGATTACATTAATATCGACTATGTTTCACAGAATCCTAAGCTTTCAGCCTATGCTGTAAACACGCTTTGCCAGGAATTTAAACGCTTCTATGGGCTTGACCAGCGCGAAAGATCCGATGTTTCAGTGGTTACGCTCGATTCGCTTGTAAAACAGAAAAAAGCGATTTTCGATCAGAAAATCCAGCAGAAGAACCAGTTTATGTCTTCGGAAGGTGTGCTGGATGTTGGTTTGGAAGGTTCGAATAAACTAGGTCAGGTAGGAACTTTTGAAAGCCAACTGATCGAAGAAAAAGCGAACCAGTCTAATCTTTCTTACCAGGTGGCCCAGCTTACCAAACTGATTGATGCCGCAAAAGCCAAAGGGATGACCTCTGTAATTGCGCCTACAACTGGCAATTCGGGGGTGGGCAACGCGGAGTATATGAACCTCCGTAAACAGTACAACAGCCTGAATGCGCAGTACATCGCATCAGGTTCATCAGACGCGGAGATCAAGCGCAAAATGGATGAGATATCCCAAAAGATGCAAAAAATTGATCTGGCCGATAATTCAGGCGGCATCACACAGGACGGCGGCGCAGCACCCGTTACCATAGACCAGTTGATCCAACGCAGGGTTGGGCTGGAGGGACAACTGAAGGCTACCACCCAGAAGATATCTTCCATCCAGGCGAAAATCAGCCAGTTGAATGGCGGACTTACCGGTATGGCCGCTAAAAGCGCGAATATTGAACAACTGGACAAGGAGATAGAAATGGCCTCTGCTGAATACAAAGAAGCTACCCAACGTTACAACCTGGCATTGAATATGACCGGTGCCACGCCTGGGGTATTCAAACAAACCATGTATGGTGAACCGGCCCTGTTGCCGGAGCCTTCCAGGAAATTTATGATCATGGCAGTCTCCGGCATCACAGCCCTGATCATTTCCTGCCTTATCATCATCGGAAAAGAATTCTTCGACAATTCCGTAAAAACACCTTCCGCTTTCCAGCGCCTTACCGGCCTGCCTTTGCTTGGGGTGGTGAACTGGGTGAAGTTTCAGCAATCCAATGTGCTGGAAAAGATCACTTTGTTCAACGAAAAAGAAGTGCGGCACAACCTGTTCCGGGAATTGCTCCGCAAACTCAGGTATGAACTGGAAAGCAACGGCAAACGCATTTACCTGTTTACCAGCACCGAACCGCAGCAGGGCAAGACAACACTGATACAGTCTTTGGCGTACAGCCTGAGCCTCAGCAAAAAGAAAGTACTGATTATTGATACCAATTTCTGTAACAACGACCTTACCAAAGCGACAGGTGCCAATCCTGTACTTGAAAAGTTTAGTCTGAACGGAAAGCCCTTCTCCTTCGAAGACCTAAAATCATTCATCTCTAAAACGAATGCAGAGGGCGTTGATGTAATTGGTTGTGAAGGAGGGGATTACACGCCGTCTGAGATTCTTCCGAAGAATCACCTGCTCAATTACCTTGACCAGTTGCGGGAGGAATACGACTTTATTTTCCTCGAAGGCGCACCGTTGAACGGCTTCACTGATACCAAGGAACTCATCAAATACGCTGACGGGCTTATTGCCGTTTTCTCGGCTGAAGCTACGTTCAGTGCCGCAGACAAAGAATCGATTGCTTTCCTGAATGAGAACAGGGAGAAATTTATTGGCGCGGTACTGAACAAAGTACAGGAAGATAACCTCGCTTTATAAATGATGTTCAGCCAGTTTTTACATATTTCCGGAAAGCAGGAAGTGGCTACGGTGGCAGTACCCCAAACCACTAGCAGGCTCCAATGGGTTGATTACGCGCGCGGGCTTGCGATTATGCTGGTGGTGTACCGCCACGTAATTGTAGGAATGAAAAGAGCAGGACTACCTGTTTCTCAGTTGATGTATGATCTTCAGGAAGTAGTGTATAACTTCAGAATGCCCGTTTTTTTTGTACTGTCTGGTATTTTTCTGGCAGGCAGCCTCGCGCGGAGAAGTGCGGGGGAAATCACTAAGAACCGGGTGTTCACCATACTGTATCCTTATATTGTTTGGGGAAGTATTACAGTGATCCTCCAGATTGTTTTTTCTAATTTTACCAATTCCAAACGCAGTTGGACAGATCTTTTCAACCTGCTGCTCGACCCCAGGGCAATCGATCATTTATGGTACCTGCTTGCGCTTTTTAATACCAATGTGCTCTACCTGCTGCTGAACAAACTGATGAAAGATGGCTGGCTGCACGCTTTGCTGGCTGTGGGCATGTATGTGCTTTCCAGGATGCCGGTAATGCATGGCAATAGTTTTATGGCCGATATGTGCTATTTCTACTTATATCTCTACGTAGGGGTAAAGCTGTCGGCAATCTTACTTATTCCTGAAAAAAGAGAAAGAATACTGAACGTCCGCAACCTGCTATGGCTTATTCCCCTGGTTTTGGCCGGGCAGTATTTCTGGTTCCAGATCTGGCAGATGGAAGATTATGCTGCTGAAGAAAGAAAATACCTGCCCCTGTTCTTCCTGATCAACCTGCTTGCCTGCTATTTTATGTACATACTCTCTTACAAAGTATCCCTGCTGCCGCGAACCGGCTGGCTGGCATGGCTGGGCAAGCATTCGCTCTACATTTACATATTGCATGTTTTTGTGGCATCTGCGGTACGTACCGTAATACTGAAAACAATGCCTGAACTGAATGTTTGGGTGATTGCCGGAATTTGCTGGACGATCGCCCTTGTAACGCCTGTGTTGTTGTACAACTGGCTCCGTCCTTTCGGGTTCGGTAAATTATTCTCTTTAAAGCAAAACAACTGATTTGAGCGTTTTCCAAAAATACAGGTACTGGGTTGATTCCGCCAAATACACCACGATTCAGAAGCTGGCCATCCTGTTAATGGGGATTGTCTCCTTTAAATTGCTGGCCACTAAACTTGGGCTTTCTGATTATGGCGTGTGGGGGCTTTTCATCCTCATTTCCTCCATTACGGAAACCGCACGCAATGCCCTCGTCAGGAACGCCTATATCCGGTTCATGCACCAGTACGAGGAAAAGGAACACGGACATTTACAAGGCGCGGCGTTTATGCTGAGCATGTTCATCAGCCTTTTGCTGGGCGGCCTGTTTCTCCTGTTTGCGCGGCCAGCCGCTAATGCGCTGAACGCACCTTCGCTGGCGCCCATGCTTTACCTGTACACCACCAGCCTGGTGGTGAGCGTATTTTTTGCGCAGTTCGAAATTGTGTTGAACGCGAAAATGGATTTTAAAGGCATCTGCTGGATGAACTGCGTGCGCCAGAGTGGATTGATTCTTGGGATCATCATACTAAGTGCTGCGGGCCAGGCGGTTACCCCCGCGGCGCTTGCTATTGTTTACCTGCTTTCTGTTGCCGCAGGTACGGTAACGGGGTATGTTTTCGCGAAACCCTATCTTTCCATGGTGTTCAGCGGAGCGGGAGGGTGGACGAAGCGCCTATGGAATTACGG
>CAMLPA010000285.1 GCA_946481605.1 uncultured Flavihumibacter sp.
CGAATGCGCCGAGAGATGCGTCTGCCGCTGCCGTAATGGCTTCCGGTTTATATGAGCTTTCGGAATACAGCAAACATGGAAAGCAGTATAGAAAGTATGCGGATAAAATAATGAACAGTTTGGCAAATTATTATCGTTCACCAATAGGTGAAAACAAAGGATTTATTTTGGTGCACAGCACCGGGAATCTTCCCTCCAACGGAGAAATAGATGTGCCGATTAATTATGCGGATTATTATTTTCTGGAAGCGTTGGGGCGCAGGAAATAAAGCCATAAGTGGCGGGCGGCCGCTTTAAGCCCCTTTATCTTGAAAGCATCACTGTGCCTTTTCTTATTTGGGGCGATCCGCCTGTAAAATGATATTTTATTTGCCAGATGTACACGCCCTGGGGTTGTTCCAGCGCCCTGGATTTTCCATTCCATCCATTTACAGGATTATTGGTTGTGAAAACAAGTTCGCCCCACCGGTTGTAGATATTCAGTTGGTAAGCAACCACAGATGCGTGTACGGCGGGCCTAAATACATCATTTTGGCCATCACTATTGGGCGTGAACGCGTTTGGTACAAACAAGCCTTCCAGGCAATCGCGCTGTATTATTTTGATCGATTCGGTTGCTGCACACCCATAGCGATCGGTAACGGTAAGTGTATAGTTTCCGGGCTCGCGTATGGTAATGGATTGCTGTGGTGATCCGTCCTGCCAGGTGTAGCCGTTGAAGTTTCCGATGGCCGAAACGGTTTTGCTTTCATAGCGGCATATACTGTCTTCTTTCGGAAGAAAATCTGAGGGGATGGGACGGATTTCAGTTACAACAATGGTATCCCGCGCCTTGCATCCATAATCATTGCTTGCTTCCACCCAGAATGTTCCTGCGGTGTTAAGATTAAAATAACGCTCTGTTGATCCATTCTGCCAGGAATAGGAGGTGTGTATTCCCGCATCCAGTCTTTTCTGATCTCCGGCACACAGGATGCCATCATTGCCCAGGTTTATTTCAGGTAAGGGAATTAGTTGAAGCAGTTCAATGGTGTCTTTAGCGACACATCCGTTTAAAGCTGTTGCAGTAATGTGGTATGTACCCGCTGCTTTTACCTCGATTTCATTTGAGCTGGCTCCGTTGCTCCAGTTGTAATCTACGAATCCTGGGTTGGCTGAAACCAGAAGAGTGGTATTGCTGCAAATAGTAGTGTCGTTCCCTAGATACAATGCCGGAACAGGCATTGCGTTGATTTCAAGCGTATCTCTTAAAACACACCCTTCCTGGCCGGTAACTTCAGCAATCAAGGTGCTGTTGCTTACAACAGGGAAGGATATATTTTTATTATTGCCGGCAGGTTGGTTGTTGAGCATCCAATCATACTGCGTGAATCCATTCAGTTCTAAATTGAAAACAGTTTTTTCGCAGACGTCTCTTTCCGGGCCAAGATCAGGAATAAGTTCGTTCCATGCGCCAATAACAAGCGTGTCGGAAACCGTGGCCAAACAAGCGTTCACCACGTCCACGTAATATTTTCCAGGTGCTTTTACTTTCAGTTCCTCGTTGTGGCTGCCATCGCTCCAGGTATAACTACTAAAGCCGGGCAGTGCGGTAAGCATGGAGGAGTCTGTTTTGCAGAGCATTTCTTTTTCTGCGGTGATGATTGCTGACGGGTCGGAGGCTTGTACCAGGACATCCAATTGATCGGAGAATATGTCGCAGCCCGTATTGATGGATGCGTGGAGCCGGAAAGTACCTGTTTTGTAGAAGGTTACGGCAACCGTATTGCTTCCTGTTCTTTTAATGGAAACGTTTTCCTGCTCCGGACGCCAGTTTACTACCGCTTCACATCCTGTGGCCGTTAGTGCGGAAAAATCATATTCTTTTCCAACAGAACAAACTTTATCAGGTCCCTGGATGGAAACGCTGTTGCAGGCATTTACAGGTGGTGCCGAACAGGGAATGCTTCCTATCTGCTGGCCTTCGCTTATGCCTAAGATTTTGAAGTCTGACGGGACGGCAAGAGAATTGACTGTGGCTTCGGAGACACCGCTAAGGGGAATGGCGGCAGGATCCACCTCAATTACTACTGGTTGCACTGAGGTGTATCCGCATGTTCCAAGCGTACCCGACGGATCATATTTTTTGAAATAAGTATTGCCGTATTGTCCTGAATAAGAATATCCTATTTCATTGATACTTCCCGAGCCGGTAACAGAAATGCCTTTTATTACTTCCTGCGTATTACCAAGAAAATATTCTCTCGCATACAAAGGTTGTAAGGATGTATCTACTTTCAGAATTGTTTTTCTGATTCCATCCGTATATTGATTAAGTGGAATCACCATCTCTCCGTTGCCGATATAAGTGGCCTGACCTCTGGAATACTCAGGGAGCAATTGTTGTTTAACGGGTTTACCGGTAGTATCGAAGAGCAACAGCTTACAAGCGATGGAAGCACTTCCCGAATACAGGATATGGCCATCTGTGTATTTCATCTCAGGATGGTTTGAGGTGGAGTGGTCTTCTGTATTGTAGACAAATCCTTCTATGAAATTCCCTGTTTTTTTATCAAGCCTTACGCTTACACCCTTATCCGGAAAACCACAGTCCATAGCGAATACCAACGATTCCTTTGTGATGGCCATGGCACAATTTGAAAAAATCCTGTTGCTTACATCATGAATTTTTTCCCATATTTTATTGCCATTGGCATCCATTTTATAAATCCATATTTTGGACGGTGTCCAGATGCCAATTTGTATGCCATAAGCATAATAGTTTCCTTCTTCATCTTTTTGAATACCGGGGCGAATAAGATTTGACACGATAGAGAATAGGCCGTTTCCAAGAACTGTTGATTTTGACCATTGCATTTCAAGGTTATTGTTGAACAGTGTAAAGGTGTATTGCTTGCCGGCGGCATGGTTTGAATTTCCTATAAGCATAAAATGCTGCCCATCTGTGCCATTCATAGTGTAGACTTGTTCATTACTCGGCGTGATGCCTTTGATGAAGTTCCCGTTTTCATCCATCAGGTTCAATGTGATGATATGTTCGGTTCTTGATAATCTTGATCTATAGTACTTGTTCGCCATAACTATTTGTCTGCCATTTTCAAATGAGTATGCTCTATCAGCTGATTCTAAAAATCCGTTGCTGCGATAAGTTTTATGAAAGGAAGGGGTACAGCTCAGGTCAATCGGTAATGAGGGGCAAAAAAGTTGCTTGCAGGAAAAAACGGTATTGGCGGGTGCTTTTGTCGCTAATGCTGCTATTGCAGTTTGATTTGCACTGGTACTGTTTAATAAAACCAAGGGTTGGGCCGGGTTCGTTTCCGCAACTGTTTCCACGCAAGGATAGTTTACGTCGTTGAAGCCGCAGCCTGGTAGTGTGCCTATACTATCTGTTTTCAGGAAAAGGAGTTTGTCTCTTGAAGTAGTATTGGAACCAATAAGGTATCCGGCATCATTCCCTGATGCCATAGCCACAACCTGCAGGTCTGGCGGCACATCGTATTGTCTTATTTTCCAGGGCTTTGAATAAGCATCGTTATACAGTCTGATAAAAGTCATTTTTTGTGAGGAAGGCGTATTGAGGATCATCGCGTCTCCGGCATTTTCCACCGTTGCCGTAGATGTATTACTGATGAAGCCGGAAGGAAGCTCAAAACTATGCCTTACTTCAATAGAACCTGGGGTATAATGAATCGTCCGGTCAAACGTCCAACTGCCATCAGTATTTTCTGTTGTGTGCAACAGAATTGCCCTGTCACTGGTGTAAATATGCTCATGTATTTGCTGTGCTTTCCCGGTTTTATGTACGAGTGCGCTCCCCCAACTGTTGCCGCTCTTCCTGTCAAGCTCAAAAAGATGTATGCGCGATGCGCCATCCGCTACGACCTGGGTCGATAGTTCTATAGGGTTTGCCGAAGTACATATCAAGCCTGTTATTTCCACTAATCCTTCAGGTTCAACATCTTTCTTCCAATTTATCGTTCCGGAAGCCGTGAGGTTGATTACAGTAATACGCCCTGAATGCCTGACTGCAAGATAAAAATCATCGCCTTCATCTCTTCCCCATACCAATGTATTTTCCGGAGCAGAAGGATGATCGAATGTTTGTGCCCATTGCACTGAAAAGTCGGGTTTGCATCTTAGTATGAAACTTCGGTTACTGCCATCTTCCAGCTTTCCTCCCGCAATGATGTCCCCATTTGAATGAATATCTATATGGAACAGGCGAACAGCATTTCCGTTCACGCGTATTTCCCGGGTCGCTGAAATGGTACCGTCGGATTCGAACAGACTAAGTATTCCCTCTGTTGTTCCACCGGCGCTGGTTTGTTGTATGGCGGCAAGTATTTTATATTCATGGGTGGTTTTCAAGGCCCTTAGCTCAATGCTCCCACCTGCCGGAGCAGGCATCTCCATCTTGTAAGTGGTCGTTTTGCACGTTGGAGCTTGCGCGTTACCAAAGAATGGGCAAAACATAAAGCATGCTGCAAGCAGAAAGCGGGTATAGGATAAAAGGTGGGGCATCGGGGAGAACCGTATCTTTTTAAGCTGTAAAACAGCTAAGTTATACGAAATAATAATAAAAAGCTACTCCATCCCACTCACCCAAACCTCCCCGAAAGCCTCCTTCACCGGCGTTCCGGAAACCATAATCTCCAGTTCCCCACCACTTAAAATCTCTTCATGCAAAAGATAATTTCGTTTCAGCCGTTTTCCATTCAACACCACGGAAGCGATATACTTATTAGTGAGTGAAAAATTCTTCACCTTAATATTAAAAGGCTTTTTCCCGCTCCCCGTAAAACTTACGTAAGGAAACAGCGGCGTGTGCAGGTAATACACCGGTTCTCCCACACAGGCCGGTGAAATGCCCGTTGCGGCAAAGATGAACCAGGCCGACATGGCTCCGGCATCATCGTCCATGGTGCGGATATAGGCTTTGGGTTCGTTCTTATAAATTCTGTCTACAAAGGGATCAATGCCCCGGCTGTTGTCGTTAAAATAGTACTGCACGACGGTATCAATGGCGTAGGCGTGCACCAGCGCCTGCGATTTCCAGGGTTGTGTGG
>CAMLPA010000286.1 GCA_946481605.1 uncultured Flavihumibacter sp.
GAAGGGTAGAAAATACTATTTTTCAGGTTCTATTCTTCATAACCTATATGTATTCAACCATGCAACAATTGAACAGGAGAAACACCCTGTGGATGGGAATGGCCCTGGCGGGAATGAGCATCGCTTTTTCCGCTTCGGCACAGCAGAAAGAACTCACACGCCAGCAGATGCTGCAGTACGGATTGCCGGAAACCATTTCCAAACCCTTGCCAAGGATCAGCCAATGGACCGATGACACCCATTATGTGGTGAACAAAGGAAACCCGCAACGCCCCGACCTTTATGAAGTGGATGCCAAAACAGGCAAAGAAACACCGTATACATTCCAGCGCCCCGCTTCAGACGGCACGGTACGGGTGAAAGACAATGACCTCTATTACACAGGTCCGGACAAAGTTGAAAAAAGACTCACCAACGATCCTGCACTGGAAGTGAATCCTGAAATGTCGCCGGACAACAGGTTCGTAGCTTTCACCAAAGAAAATAATCTTTATACAATAGACCTTCAATCCGGAAAAGAAACAAAACTCACTTCTGATGGAAGTGATGTGATTCTGAACGGTTATTCCAGTTGGGTATATATGGAAGAGATTCTCGGTCGCCCTACCCGGCACCGCGCCTTCTGGTGGAGCCCTGACAGCAAGTCTATCGCTTTTTTCCGTTCCGATGATACCAAAGTTCCCGTGTTCACCATGACGGATGGAAACGGCACCCGCGGCTACGTGGAAACGCTGCGCTATCCCAAACCCGGAGACGCCAACCCCGAAGTAAAAGTGGGTATTGTGGCCGCTACCGGCGGCGCTGTTACCTGGGCCGACTTCAACGCCGCTGAGGACCAGTATTTCGGTATGCCGATCTGGATGAACGATTCCAAAACCCTTTGGCAGTCGTGGATGAACCGTGGACAGGATCAATTAAAAATTTACGCGGTTTCAACAGTGAACGGTGCTAAAAAACTGATCTACGAAGAAACACAGAAAACCTGGATCGACCTGGATAACGCCAACCGCTTCACTTTCCTGGAAAGCGGAAAAGGCTTCATCCTCCAAAGCGATAAATCGGGCTGGAACATGATGTACCTCCACGACATGACCGGTAAGCAACTGAACCCCATCACCAATGGAGAATTCACGGTAACCGATATCCTCCTCGTGGACGAAAAGAAAAGCACCGTTTTTTTTACCGCAAGAAAAGAGAACACCGCACGGGTAGACCTGTACAGTGTTAAACTCAACGGAAAGGACCTGAAAAGACTGACTTTCGGCGAGTATAATCACCAGGTATCGCTTTCTCCCAACGGCTCCTATTTTGTGACCACTTACCAAAACGCCGCTACCACACCCAAAATAGCGCTCGTGGATGGCAAAGGAAAGCTCGTTCGTGAAATCGCCGACAGCAAAGGCACGGAAGCTGATCAGTACCGTTTGGCCAAAACCGAACTCATCCGCGTGAAGAGTGACGATGGCCTGTACGAACTTCCTGCCCTCGTAACCTGGCCGCTGGATTATGATCCGGCTAAAAAATATCCTGTACTCATCTCCATTTACGGCGGCCCCAACGCAGGAACCGTAATGGACAGGTTCACCCTGGGGGCACAACAACAGTGGTACGCAAAAGAAGGCATGATCCAGGTAGCGATGGACCACCGCGCTTCCGGTCATTTTGGAAAGAAAGGCCAGAACTTCATCCACCGTAACCTCGGTTACTGGGAAACAAAAGATTACAGCACCATCGTAAAACACCTCATCTCCAAAGGAGCTGATCCCGCGCGC
Organism: uncultured Flavihumibacter sp.; assembly: GCA_946481605.1. The sequence continues at coordinate 1,773 of CAMLPA010000286.1, forward strand.
ATCTGTATTACCGGGTTCAGCTATGGTGGTTACATGAGTTGCTATGCGCTCACCTATGGCGCCGACGTATTCACCCACGGCATGGCCGGTGGAAGTGTTACCGACTGGCGCCTGTACGATACGCATTACACAGAACGCTTTATGGATACGCCTGAAGAGAATCCTGAAGGGTATAAATCCAGTTCTGTGCTTACCCACGCTGAAAAGTATAAAGGCAAATTGCAGATCGTGCATGGCATTATTGATGAGAATGTGCACATGCAGAATTCCATCCAGTTGATATCAAAACTTCAGGACCTGAAAAAGGATTTCGAAATGATGATTTATTCTGGCGGAAGGCATGGATGGGGCGGGAACAAAGGCCTGCATTTCCAGAACCTGAAAACGGAGTTTGTGTATAAGAATTTGTTGCTGAAAGAGATGCCCGCGGAGTTGAGAAGGTAATAAGTTTTTCTCGCGATTGCTTCGTGCCTCGCAACGCAAGGATGCAAGGACGCAAGGGGTGGTTGAGGTGCGGCTCGCTGAGAAGGTAAATTTTCTGCCAAAAAAGAGGGGGTGAACAATCAAATAATTGTTCACCCCCTCTTTTTTGTAACCCGATATGTTGTTTTATTTAAGCCGGCATTGTGCTTACGCCTAAATTATTCCTTTCCAATATTACATCCAGACTTATATAATCCTCTTTAAGCTATTTCAGTACAGCCTGGAAGAAAGTCTTCATATCCTGCCAGGAAGCGCTATCCGCCTTTGTGTTGTATTCGATCGGCAAATTAAACTGTTTTCCTTTTGCTGTAGCAGCAGGATTGGTAAAAGCATGTGTTGCACTATCATACACCTTAAATGTATAAGGAATACTGAGTGAATCGAGTTGTTTTTTGAACGTAACCACTTCTGCCTCCGGCACGAACGGGTCGGCTCCTCCGTGACACACGAGGATAGCGGCTTTCGTAAGTTCCTTTGAAGGTACTGGTCCTGCCAGACCGCCATGGAAACTCACCACACCATTCACGGGCAGTCCCAGTTTTGCGCTGTTCAGCACCATGGCGCCGCCGAAGCAGTAACCGATGGCGGCAGTGCGGGTAGTGTCCGCCTGCGGATATGTTTTGGCCTTGGCGAGTGCCGCTTCCAGCCTGGCTTTTGCCATTTGCGGGTTCGTGTAAAATGGTCCCGCCAGTGCGCCTGCAGCGGTGGGGTCAGCGGCAGTTTTGCCGTTTCCATACATATCAACCCCTACTGCGAAGTAACCCAGTTCTGCGAGTTGTTTGGCGCGACCTTTCACGTAATCGTCCAGTCCCCACCACTCTGGCACAATAAGAACGATGGGCTTTTTTACGGAGGAATCATCGCCATAAGCGATAATACTGTTCAGGGTAACCGAATCGGCCTGGATGGTTACCGCTGTTTCAACAATCGCTTCAGGTTTGGCGTCGTCGCTTTTCGCCGCTTCCTGGTTGTTGCACGCGGCTAGCGAAACAATGGAGAGTGCAAAGATGCCTGTAAGGTAATGTTTCATAATACTTTTATTTTTTTACTGATGACCGGTTATAACAACACCGGCGCAAAAAAGATCGCATGGTGTATTTTTTAGCTGGATCAGCCTTCCCATTCAGTAGCGTTGCGGATACCCAGTTCGCCTGGTTTAAAAACAGGCGCCTTTCCAGCTTTCCTTTGGAGGGCATAGTCTTTCAAAGCTTTCAGTGCAGGCCGCTGCAAAAGGAGTATGGCGATGATGTTGAGCCAGGCCATAATGCCCACGCCGATATCACCCAGGGTCCATGCTGTGGCGGCTTCTTTTATTGAGCCATAGAAAGTAGCCGCGAGTATGAGTATGCGCAGCAGATTTGTTTTCCACGCAGCAGATCCCTTTTTATTAAGGTAGCTGAGGTTGGTTTCGGCGATATAATAGTACGCCATAATGGTAGTAAAAGCGAAGAAAAGCAGGGCGAAAGCCACGAATCCACTTCCGATGGCGGGGAAATGTTTTGCGATGGCGTATTGGGTGAATGCGGGACCTGTTTCCACCCCGGGCAGGTTTTCCACGAGGAAGCCACCTTCCGGATTCACTACATTGTACTGGCCCGTGAACAGGATCATCAAAGCTGTTGCGGTGCAAACAAAAAGTGTATCCACATAAACGGAAAAACCTTGTACCAGTCCCTGTTCAACGGGGTGCTTTACCTCAGCCGCCGCGGCAGCATGGGGTGCGGTACCCTGACCCGCCTCGTTAGAGTAAATACCCCTTTTGATGCCCCAGGCAATAGCGGAACCGAATACACCTGAAAAAGCTGCTTCCAGGTTAAAGGCCGATTTAAAGATCAGCGCGAATACATCAGGTACCTCACGGATATTAATCCCGATAACAACAAGCGCCATCAGTATATACGCGCCCGCCATAAACGGCACCACGAATTCGGCCACTTTACCGATGCGCTTCACCCCGCCGAAAATGATGAGCGCCAGCAACAAGGTAACCACGGCACCTGTTGCGGCAACCGGTGTGCCGTAAGCATTGTTCATACTCTGCGCAATGCTGTTGCTCTGAACACCAGGCAGGAACAGGGCACAACTGAGCACTGTTGCCACCGCAAACACCAGTGCATACCATTTTACACCCAGACCTTTTTCAATGTAAAAAGCAGGACCACCTCTGTACTGACCATCTTTCACTTCCTTATAAATTTGTCCGAGTGTGGCTTCAATAAACGCGGAAGCTGCTCCAAGGAATGCGATGGCCCACATCCAGAATACTGCTCCCGGCCCTCCCATGGCAATAGCAGTAGCCACACCGGAAATGTTCCCGGTTCCCACCCTCCCGGCAATGGCAATGGCGAAAGCCTGGAAGGAAGACACCCCTTTTTCAGAAGAAGCGCCCCCAAAAAGAAGCCTTACCATACTCTTCAGGTAACGCACCTGCAAAAAACGAGTAACAACCGAGAAATAAATACCTGCACCCAGGCAGAGCAGGATGAGTGCGTTGCTCCAGACAATACCATTGACTTTTTCTAAAATCTGCTCCATTTTAATAGGTGTTTTTCGAAAAGGTTAAAGAGAAATCATTAAAACAAGTCCCCAAATTAAGTTTTCCGAACGGGAGTAGCTGAATTATATAGAAAAAACACGCGCTTCTTACAGATCATGACTTTTTTTGATGCGTATTCCGCCATCAGAAAAAAACTTAAAATATCCGGAATAGCATCGTTTGAATGCAGAATAAATGCATAGGTGTAAAAGGCCGAACCTGCTTTTCAGATCATCCTACTTTAGA
>CAMLPA010000287.1 GCA_946481605.1 uncultured Flavihumibacter sp.
GCGGTGGACGTATTCTTCCAATCGCTGGCCAAAGAAAAAAAGCAACGTGCCATCGCGGTTATCCTTTCCGGCACCGGCTCCGACGGCACCAAAGGGATTGAATCCGTGAAACGCAGCGGCGGCGTGGTGATGGTGCAGGAACCAGATTCCGCCAAGTTCAACGGCATGCCCAACAGCGCCGTGCAATCGGGCTATGTGGACCATGTGCTCCCCGTGCAGGAAATGCCCGCGGAAATCATCGTGTACAGCAAACAACAATGGCTGCATTCGGCGGAAGAAGAAATCCTGGATGAAGCCGTGCTGCCCAAAATTTTCGACCTGATCCACAAGGTGGCGGGCAATGATTTCCATTATTATAAAACCCCCACCATCGTGCGGCGTATCCTGCGCCGGATGGCGAAACACAATATCGGTACTGCTGCTGATTACCTGCGGAAACTGGAAAACGACCCTGAAGAGTGTATGGCGCTCGGCAAAGATTTCCTGATTGGCGTAACCCGGTTTTTCCGCGACAAAGAAGCCTTCGAAGTACTGAAAAATAAATTCATCGCCCCACTTATTGCAGCAAAGGAAGATGGCGATACCATTAAGGTCTGGATAAGCGCATGCAGCACCGGCGAGGAAGCTTATTCCATCGGAATACTGTTGAACGAAGTGGCACGGGAACAGCAGAAACACCTCGACATTAAACTTTTCGCTTCTGACCTCGAAGAGGCGAATATCTCCATCGCCTCAAAGGGCGCTTATCCGGAAGTGGCATTTCAGGATATGGACCAATCCCTGCGGGATACCTGGTTCCAACGCAAAGACAACGGGTTCACTGTAAACCCGCAACTCCGCAAACAGGTGGTGTTCGCCAAACACAACATCATCAGCGACGCGCCTTTCATCAAAAACGACCTCGTTTGTTGCCGCAACATGCTCATCTACATGAACCCGGCGCTGCAACAGAAAGTACTGTCTACGTTGGTGTACGCGGTAAAAAACGGGGGTTGTATTTTCCTGGGGCCAAGCGAGAATGTGGGCGCCATGAAAAAACACCTGGAGGACCTCAGTGAGAAATGGAAAATTTACCGCAAAACCAGTGAAACCACTTTTAACAGCCAACACCTTTCTTTCATAGCAGCACAGGCCCCGAAAGATATACCCCGCAAAGAAGACAAGCAACCAGCGGCGGCCAGGCAACCCGTGCTCCAGGAAGAAGTATTCAGGATACTGAGTGAGGAAATAAAAACAGTCTCCTTTTTTGTAGACGATCAATTTAACATAGAAGATACGCTCGGTGATTACGGTCAGTTCCTTTCCATGCCCAGGAACAGCCTTAACCTGAACCTCCTGCGCATGGTGCCTTCTGAAGTATCTTTCCTGATCAGTACAGAAACCCGGAAAGCAATCAGAGAGAAGAAAAAAATCGTGATCGCACCGTTTCATTTTAACAGGAACGGGCAACCGCTTTTGTGGAAAATCGTTCTTAAACCCGTAGGGCCCCAGGTGCTCATCACCATTATCGAGCATGAAATACAGGATACCGAAGGGCATGTTCCTCCTCCCCTCGTGCTGAATGAAGGCTTCGCCGACAACTACGCACTGGCACTGGAAAACGAACTGAGTGAGGCCAGGAAAACATTGCAGGAAACGGTGGAGAACTTAGAAACCGCCAACGAAGAATTACAAAGTTCCAATGAAGAACTGCTCTCGGCCAATGAAGAATTGCAGAGTTCCAATGAAGAACTGCAGTCGCTGAACGAAGAACTGCATACCCTGAACGCGGAACACCAGTTGAAGATCAAAGAACTCATTGAACTGAACGATGATCTCGACAACTATTTCCGGAGCACGGATATCGGACAGATCTTCCTCGACCAGCAACTCAATATCCGGAAATTTAATCCTGCGGCCTTGCAGGTGGTGAACCTCATTGATGCAGATACAGGACGCCCCTTTACGCATATTTCACACAATATCCGTTACGATAAACTGAACAGCGACCTCGAAGAAGTATTACGGAACAATTCCCTGGTAGAAAAAGAAATCGCGTTGCAGAGTGGCAAACAGATGCTGATGCGCATCATGCCCTACCTCCGGCACGATAAAAAGAACGGCGGTATTATCCTGAGTTTCGTGGACATCACCGCCATCACGCACCTGAACAATATTGTGAAGGGTGTCTTCAATTCCAGCCGGAGCGCCATTCTCGCCTTTAAATCCGTGCGTGACAACCAGCATGTAATCACCGATTTCCAACTGCTCACCGCGAATGATTCCGCCCATAAAATGCTGCACAGCACGGCTGAGGGGAAAGTCACGCAAACGCTGAACAAAAATTTCCCCTTGCTGAACGAAAACAATCTGTTCCAGCAACTCCGCAAAGTAGTGCAGGAAGATACTTTCTGGCATGGTGATGTTTTCTCTGAATCCAAACAGAAATGGTACGAGATCACCGCCGTGAAAATGATGGATGGATTCGTGGTAAGCATCAGCGACATCAGCACTAAAAAATCAGCGGAACAAAAGCTGAAGCAACATTACACCGAACTGATCGCCACGAAAGACAAACTCAAACAGGCCAACAATGAACTGGAATACAAGGTGGCCGAAAGAACCAGGGCGCTCTCCGAAAGTGAGGAACGTTTCCGCCTAGTGGCCAGGGCCACCAACGACGCACTCTGGGATTGGAACCTGGTAACCAACGACAACTGGTGGAACGAAACCTTCTATACAAAATTCGGCTTCGCCCCATCGGAAGAACACACCAGCAGGAAATCCTGGACAGAGCGCATACACCCCGCCGACAGACCAGCGGTGGAAAGCGGCATCATGAGCGCCATCAACAGCAACCAGCCGCAATGGACGCAGGAATACAGGTTCAGAAAAGAAAATGGTGAATATGCGAATATTCTTGACCGTGGTTATATTCTCCACGATGAACAGGGTACGCCATTCAGGATGCTCGGTTCGATGTTCGACATTACGGAAATCAAAAAAGCCGAACAGAAAATTGCGGGCATGAACGAGGAACTGGAAAGAAAAGTGAAGGAAAGAACGCGCGACCTCCGTGTGCTGAACCAGGCGCTGGAAATCAGCAATAACGACCTGCAACAATTCGCCTCCGTAGCCTCTCACGACCTACAGGAGCCCCTCCGGAAAATCCAGATGTTCGCCAATATGCTGCAGGATGAATTCAGGAACAACCTGAACGCGCGCTTCAGCAGCTACCTCGATAAAATCATCATTTCTTCCGACAGGATGAAGGCGCTGATACAGGATATCCTGAGTTACTCCAGACTGTCCGCGGGTAATGATGCCTTCCAACTGTCAGATGTAAACGAAATCATCACCGGCATCCTCGATGATTTTGAATTGTCCATTAAAGAGAAGAACGCTACTGTTGAGGTTAGCACACTTCCAAAACTCGAAATCATCCCGGGCCAGATCAGGCAGGTATTCCACAACCTTATTAGCAACGCATTAAAGTTCATTCATCCGAAACGTGCGCCAATAATAAATATCAGTTCGGAACACATTGAAAACAAATCATTTGAAGCGCCCGCAGTGGCCGATGGAAAATTTGTTAAGATAATTTTTAAAGATAATGGCATAGGTTTTGACTTGCACTCAGCAGGAAATATATTCAACCTGTTTCACCGCCTTCATTCAAAAGATAAATTTGAAGGAACGGGCATCGGTCTTGCCGTTGCGAAAAAAATTGTGGAAAAACACAATGGCTTAATTACCGTACACAGTATCGAAAACGAAGGAACATCCTTTACAATAGTTTTACCCTGCAAACAGCAACTGATTGATTAACCGAAGGAAAACGTATGGACGTAAGAAAGAAAATTTTGCTTGCAGATGATGACCTCGATGACCGTGAACTGTTCACCCAGATCCTGGAAGAACGGGCTGATGCGGTATTGCTGGAGTCCGTGGAAAACGGCATAGAAGTGTTGGAATTTCTCAACAGAACGGCCGGAACCGGTTCCCAGCCCGACCTGATCATTATCGACCACAACATGCCCCGGATGAACGGAAGGCAAACTTTACAGGAAATCAAATCCGACGAACGTTTCGCAAACATACCCGTCGTCATTTATTCGACTTACAGCGACGATCAGTTCGTGAACGGATGTCTTAAAGAAGGTGCACTGCATGTGGCCACCAAGCCATTCCATTACCGGGAATACAAAAAAATAGTGGACAGTTTTATAGCGTTGCTCGACAAGAACAACTAGACGTGCAGCAACCTGTTCAGCAACTGTGTGGCTTCATGTTCGTGCATGATCTTATCCACCGGTGCATGTTGCAGGGCCTGCTTCGGCATATAATCCACAATGGCGAAATCCGGCGATTGCACAATGGTGTAACCGCCGGCATTTTTCACCTGCCTTAATCCTTCCACACCATCTGTATTGGCGCCCGAAAGCAATATCGCCGCCATCCTGTTTCCATAAACATCGGCGGCAGACTCAAAGCTAACGTCGATGCTTGGCCGACAATAATGTACTTTTTCAGAATAGTCAAGGGAGAAGGAACGATCCTTTTCAATCAGCAAATGATAATCTGCCGGAGCCAGGTAAACTGCACCGGGTTTTAATGGTTCTTTTTCCTCCGCTTCTTTTACGGGAAGTTTTGCCTTTTCTGTAAACAGGCTTGCGAGTACGGCATCATCATATCTTTTCCGGTGCAAAACCAAAACGATCACCCCGTTGAAATGCGGGTTGAGCGCAGGGAGCATGGTAAGCAGTACATCTATACTTCCCGCAGAACCTCCGATCATAACGAGGTCACAATGTGGTATGGTATCGTTAAACAATTTTTCGCCAGATTTTTTCTTTGTTCTCCAGTTGCCGGTATTTTTTCGCGATGCCGGAAAAGCGCAACGTTTCTTTGGCCCCCAGCGCCAGGAACCCGAGTGATTCAAGGCTCTGGTCAAAAAGTTCGAACGCGCGGTCCTGTAGTTCTTTGTTGAAATAGATGAGTACGTTCCTGCAAAGAATGAGTTGGAATTCGTTGAAAGAACTGTCTGATACAAGGTT
>CAMLPA010000288.1 GCA_946481605.1 uncultured Flavihumibacter sp.
CCCTATGCCCCTTCACCCAATCCGTGATATAACCACTGATCTCAGTCGTAGGCGTTCCCGGCGGGAAAAGCTTCCCCACGCCCATCGCGTAAAGTTCCTGCATATCTGTCTCGGGAATGATACCGCCTCCGGTAAGCAGCACATCATCCATTCCTTTTTCTTTCATAATGGCAATGATGCGTGGGAAAACCGTCATGTGTGCACCGCTGAGGATGCTGATGCCGATGGCGTCCACATCTTCCTGGAGGGCGGCGGTAACCACCATTTCGGGCGTTTGGCGGAGACCGGTATAGATCACTTCCATACCTGCGTCGCGCAATGCGGTAGCGATCACTTTGGCGCCGCGGTCGTGGCCATCGAGGCCCACTTTGGCCACCAGCACCCGTACGGGGCGGTTCAGTTGTTTCATGAAGCAATGGCGTTTTTGATAAGCAGCAGACTGCTTTCTATTCTGGCAATCGTTTGTTCCTTACCGATAGTGGCGGCTATATCGAATACGGCAGGACCGAATTTTCCTCCTACCAGCATAATGCGGAAGGGGAGTTGTAGTTCGCCGGGTTTGATGGCGGAGGTGGCGGCCAGTTCTTTAAAACCGGCTTCCAATGCGGCGGCATCCCAATCGGATGAACTGCGGAGAACCTCTATCCATTTTCCGAAGAAGCCCTGTTTTTCATCGGTCCATTTGGTAAGAATGGGGGAGAAGTCTGGGGCGGCGGGCGCTTCAAAGAAGTAGAAACCGTTGTCCCATATTTCATTCACGAAAGCGCACCTTTCTTTTACCAGTGCGCATACCTTTTCAACATAAGCGACATCGGCGGAAATATTTCTCGCCTGGAGCACAGGTTGCAGGAGTGCCGCGAGCTCATCGTTACTTTTCTGTTGAATATACTGGTGGTTGAACCACTTGGCTTTTTCGAAATCGAATTTGGCGCCGCCTTTGTGCACGCGACCAATATCGAATTTTTCAACCAGCTCGTTCAGAGAGAATATTTCCTGGCCGGAGCCATCGTTCCAGCCGATCATGGCCAGCATATTCACGAAAGCTTCTGGAAGAAACCCTCTTTCCCGGAAGCCTTCGGTAAGGTCTCCTGTTTTGGGATCGGACCAGTTCATGGCGTACACGGGGAACCCGAGCCTGTCGCCGTCCCTTTTACTCAGTTTCCCGTTGCCGTCGGGTTTCAGGATCAGCGGAAGGTGCGCCCACTGGGGCATATCATCTTTCCAGCCCAGATATTCCCACAACAGCAGGTGCACGGGGGCGGAGGGCAGCCATTCTTCCCCACGGAAGGCGTGGGATATCTTCATCAGGTAATCATCCACTACCACGGCGAGGTGGTAGGTGGGCATACCATCGGCTTTCAGCAGGACCTTATCATCAACTGTGTTGCTGGAAAAACTAACTTCTCCCCGGATCATATCGGTGAATGAAATAGAGGTATCCTCCGGCATTTTGATGCGGATCACATGAGGAACACCTTCGGCGAGTAACTTTTCTGTTTCCTCTGCGCCCAGGGAGATGGAGTTCCGCATTTTCATCCGAACTGCATGACCATACTGGGGCGAAGGGTTTTCGGGTGATTTAAAATCTTCCCGCATTTTCTCCAGTTCCTGCGGCGTATCGAAAGCATAATAGGCATTGCCCTGAGCCACCAGTTGTTCGGCGTACTGGCGGTACATGGGTTTGCGTTCACTTTGTCTGTATGGCCCGTAATCGCCGCCCTTCTGCGGACTTTCATCAGGTGCAAGGCCGCACCATTCCAGGCAGTTCACAATATATTCTTCCGCGCCGGGTACGTACCGGGTTTGGTCGGTATCTTCAATTCTTAAAACAAAAGTTCCGTTATGGTGCTTTGCGAACAGGTAATTGAACAACACGGTTCTTACGCCGCCCAGGTGCAGACCTCCGGTGGGGCTGGGCGCGAACCTTACTCTTACGGGTTTTTGATTCATGGGGCAAAGATATTAGTTTTGACCTGATTGCCCTTTCCGGCATGTTTTTTTGGGTACAACATAAAAACAACGGGATGAAGAATAGTGAACCGGCTACATTACGGGAGGAAATGGAGCAACTGGTAAAAGAACGGTTCCGGTCGCTCAAAACCTGGTTCATGCCGAAGCCCGGGGAAGGAAAGTTGGTGCAGGTGGGAAAATTCTTCCTTAAATTGCCCCTGTTAATATTGGTGATCATACTTTCACCAGTTGCTGCTGTTATACTGTTCATCGTTTTTATCGCCACATTTTAATGAAACGGATCACTTCATTTTTTACGCCGTTGACCATTGTTTGCCTGTTGCTGTTTGCACTGCACCAATTGATGGTAAGCGTGTGGCATATCCATATTGAATGGCTCGATAACTGGTTGGATCCCCTGGTTTTTATGCCCGTTTTTTTACGGGGTCTTGCTGTGGAAGGATGGGTATGGGGCGATAGAAAAACACTGGGTGCCACCGATGTTTTTTCCGCGGTGATCTATATCAGTTTATTGATAGAAGGATTATTCCCATTGATGAGTCCCCGTTTCACAGCGGATTGGATAGATGTATTGTGTTACCTGTTGGGCGGATTAGCTTATTTGTGGGCGCATGGCGGATCGGAAAATGATATTAATGACCATACAGCATAGAAGATGTCTTACCTCGTAAAAACCCCGTGGTTACTGAAAAAATTATATCCTTCGTGCACCTGGGAAATTCCTTCGGAGGAGAAAGTGTTATACCTCACGTTTGATGATGGTCCGCACCCGGAGGCCACCACATTTGTATTGGATGAACTGGCGAAATACGATGCGAAGGGAACCTTCTTTTGTATTGGAAAAAATGTAGTAGAAAATAACGGATTGTACGAACGTATTTTAACGGAGGGGCATAGGGTAGGGAACCACACCTGGAAGCATTTGAACGGCTGGAAAACGGATGATGCCACCTACATCAACGATGTGTTGGAAGCGGGAAAATACATTGATTCCACATTATTTCGTCCGCCTTATGGACGGATTTCCAGGTTTCAGTTGAAGCAGTTAAAAGAGAAGTTAGGATACGATATCATCATGTGGACCGCACTGAGCGGAGACTTCGATCTGAAGCTCACCCCGGAGCGTTGTGCACAAAATATTATCCTTCATGCGGGTTCTGGCTCAATTATTGTATTTCACGACAGCATCAAAGCGTTCCCAAGACTTCGGGTCGCACTTCCACAAACCTTATCACATTTTTCGGCGTTGGGGTACCGGTTTTCGGTTATACCATACTGACAGATTGACTACTTGGGGCTATAAAAAGTTTGGGCCGGGGTAGAAACCCTGGCCCGTTTTTAATCCGTACCCTATGAAAACTTTGACTAAGGTATAACAATTTATTTTTATCTCAAAGTAATTGTTACGGAGATGCCATTTATGGTAATCGTGGCTTTATTATCGCAGGTTCCGTCTCCAAAATCGATGGTATTTTCCCGGCCGTTCCGGCTGATACCCACAGTTCCCGATTGAATGTATCCGCAGCTATTCGCCTTTACTAACGGGTTAATCACCCTTTTCGACCAGGTGTATTCATTCCCTGACAAAGTTACCGTTCCGTTCGATTCTCCCGTAAGACTGTACACATCATCGCCGGGTACATACAGTGTGGTGTTTCCGCCAATCTGTTTCAGCGTTTTGGTACTTTGCCATGCGGCGGCTTCCCCGTTTTCTTTCGTAACAACGGCGTTTTCGATCTTCAGCCCGAACTTCAGCGTATCATTGATACTGCCCAGTTGCTTGATCGTGTGGGTGCCTGCCAGTTGAACACCATTTACCGAAAAGCCTTCAAAAGTAGTAACGGCAGTGGCATCTTTCACCGTGAGACGGTTGGAATAAGTCGTGATAATCTTACCTTTTCTGAGCACGCCATTCCTTCCGGTGCAGCCGGCTCCAAAATCGACCACAATTTTCAGGGGAAAAGTTCTAGGCGCATCTAAGCTGGTGACGGTGATCGTATAACAATGCCAGGGTTCATTCACCCTTCCGAAGGCGCCTGTGCCAACCATGCCTACCTCGTCATTCACGCCCAAAACATTATTGAAAACATCATCAAAAGCGGCTTCTGCCGTAACGTCGGTTTCCGCGGAAAGTACGGTGGCTTCTTTTTCTTCCAGAATTTTAGCGATGGGGTTTTTATCGCAGGAAATAAACAATAAACTGAAGGTTGCCGCGGCAAGAACGCCGCGTAGTGGTAAGCGTACTGTTTTCATAAAGTGGTTTTAAGGTGAAAATGCGTTCTATAACGTTCTTCGGAAGCCTAATCTTATGTAAGGTTTAATTATTCGTGGAAATTTTCCACCTTTGCGCAAAACAGGGGGAGTTATGGAATTGGTGGATACCCATTGCCATTTATACGGAGAAGAATTTTCAGCGGACATAGATCTGGTGATTGAAAGAGCGAAAGCTGCGGGTGTAAAACGGTTTTATCTGCCGGGCATCGACAGTACGGCTATTCCTTCCATGCTTGAACTGGAAGCGATGTTTCCGGGTGAATGCATCGCCATGATGGGCCTGCATCCCTGCTATGTAAAGGAAAACTACCTGGAGGAGCTTGCGATAGTTCAGCATTGGTTACAACAAAGAAAATTTGCCGCGGTAGGCGAAATTGGGTTAGATTTTTATTGGGACAGAACCTTCGAGGTGCAGCAATATGAAGCATTCCGCACCCAGATTGGATGGGCGAAGGAGCATTCCCTTCCTATCGTGATCCATTCCCGCAACTCCACGCAAGAATGCATCAACATTGTAAAAGAGTTCCAGGATGGCGGGTTGAAAGGTGTTTTTCATTGCTTTTCCGGAAGTGCAGAATTGGCGAGGCAGATTGTACAACAGGGATTTTTACTGGGCATTGGCGGCGTGCTTACCTATAAAAATGCTGGTCTGCCGGAAGTGCTAAAAGATATTCCGCTGGAGCACATCGTACTGGAAACGGATGCGCCATACCTTACCCCGGTACCTTTCCGTGGAAAAAGAAATGAAAGTAGTTACCTTACACATATTATTG
>CAMLPA010000289.1 GCA_946481605.1 uncultured Flavihumibacter sp.
ATCCCATCCATATTGCGCTCGCGTATTTCCAGCTTCATCCATGCGGGAACTACGATCTCCACTTTTTTTGTTTCCACCGGAAGGGTTTCGGGAAAATAAATCGTGGTGAAATACTTGGGATCGAGAATGGTTTTTTTGAGTTCCACTGCTGTTTCGGCACCTTTCTTTTCCAGCGGAACCTCAAAAAAATACACCCGTGCATCGGAGAAGAAAATATCATCTACGGAATAGTATTCGTCCCGCACTTTCAATCCTTTCAGTTTTTTTCCTGAAACATTTACTTCTGCCGCGTCTATACGACTTTGCTCATTGTAGAACTCAACATAAGGAACAACGCCTCGGGTGGCGTCACACCTGTACCTGGTAAAAAAATGCTGCTTTACATGAACGGGATTTTCTTTATCACCTTTGGCGAATTCGTACCGTTCAGTACGTTCGGCCATCACAATATCATCATCAGGGGCTTGCGCGGTAACGGTAAGGGATACCACGGAAAGGAGTAAGGCTAAAAAAGGAGTTTTCATATATCTCGCGTGAAATGCAATGATATATGAAAACTCCTTAATTGTTCAATTATTGTGCGGAATATTTAGAACCAGCTTCCGGTCCATTTCTTACCCACTGCACCTCCCAGTCTTCTTTCCCTTCTGGCCACGGCCCTTCTGTGCGCGAACATGGTCACGAACATCAGCGGCAGGAACACTAAGGTGAACGGCGGAATGCCCAGGAACGATATCCACTTTCCTCCATACATTCTGCGCATGGGCCTTCTGAGCCTTTCAGCGATGAGGTACATACTCGGCACGATGAGCAGGGTCATGAAGAACGCCAGGATCAATCCGAAGATAATGGTCCAGGAGAGTGGTTTCCAGAAAACGGCATTGTCGCCTCCGAAGAAGATGTTCGGGTTCAGTTCCGAGAACATTTTGATAAAGTCGATGTTGAAGCCCACCGCGATCGGGATGAAACCGAGGATAGCGGCCACTGCCGTAAGCAGTACGGGGATGATCCTGGTTTTGCCCGCTTCTATCACGGCATCCCTGGTTTTTACACCGCGGGCACGGAGTTCATCGGCGAATTCAATCACCAGGATACCGTTTTTCACCACGATACCTGCAAGTCCTACGATACCGATACCCGTCATTACAACAGAAAGCGTCATTCCGGTGATGGCGAAGCCCAGCAATACACCGATGATACTGAACACGATCTCGGTAAGGATGATCACAGGTTTACTGATGGAGTTGAACTGAAGCACGAGGATAAAGAGAATCAACATCAGCGCGATCAGCATGGCGTTTCCAAGGAATGCGCCGGTTTCAGCCTGTTGTTCCCCTTCACCTGTTTGTTTGATGGTCACACTTTCAGCAGGCTTGCGGAAACGATCGATATATCCTTTTATTTCCTGGTTCACACCGGTAGGCGTGTAGCCTTGTGTGAGCAGTACATTCGACGTAAGGGTAATGGTTCGTTTCTGCTTTTTGCGGATCACACTGCCGAGGGTACTGGTATAATCCACTTTCACGAGTGAGCTGAGCGGAATACTTTTGAAACCGCCGGTGGCCATGTCGCGGAAATAGATGTTCATGTTCAGCAGGTCCACGAGGTTCTTGCGCTGCACTTCCAGGTTGCGGAGCTGTATCTTGTATTCATCTTCGCCTTCCTTGATTTTGGAGAGTTCCCTTCCGAAGAGCGCGGTACGGAGCTGCATACCGATCTGGGCAGTGGAAACGCCTTCACTCAATGCACGTTCACGGTCAATAGTAAGCGCAATTTCGGGATTGGTGAGGTCCACGTCCATTTTGAGTTCTTCCACACCCGGTACACGAATGGAGTCGAGGTAGTTCTTCAGCGCCACGGAGGTTTTGATCAGGTCATCAAAATTCTCGCTCGCGATCTCAATGTTCACGGGCGGCTCGGTGGGCGGACCACCCTGCTCCTGGTCAACGGATATTTCAGCGCCGGGAATGCCTTTCATCACGGCACGGATGGAATCGAGGTAAGGTGCGGAGGATTTACCATGTCGCTTTTCAAATTCCACGAAGGAAACCTGGATACGGCCTCTTTCAGGACGCGTACTCCTGTCGCCGCTCATGGGATCGCTTGCGCCAACGGCGATATTGGTGATCACACTTTCCACCATCGGGTTCTCTTTGCCGTTCTCCATACCCAATACCTTGTACACTCTGGATTCGAGCTGCTTGGTAACAGAATCAGTGTACCTTACATCGGTACCCACGGGAAGTTTGAGGTACACGAAAATCTGGTTGGGATCTCCGCTGGGGAAGAACACGACCTGCACCCTTCCTGTGGAGGTGGCGATGCCGAATACGATAAAGGAAAAGATCAGCAGGCCGAAGGTACCTACCAGCAACCAAACGGGACGCCAGCCTTTCAATGCCCAACGCAGCGCCGTTTCATACCTGCGCATGATGCCGGGCAACACTTTGTTCTGGAAAGAATGTATCCAGCCATCCAGCACATATACGTTGAAAATGGAAAGAATGACAATAAACAGAATCAGGTTGCCGAGGAAAGTAAAGCCCATAAGATCCAGCAGAATGCCAATGGAAACGGCGATCCAGAACAATGGTTTCCGGAAAATATCCGACTTCTTCTTCACATGTCCATCTTCCGTATGGTTCATGAAATCCACCGCGAATACGGGGTTCATGATGAACGCCACAATCAGCGAAGCGGATAGCGTAAAGATGAGCATCGTTGGCAGGTAGATCATGAATTTACCGATGATACCGGGCCAGAACAACAGCGGAATAAATGGCGCCAATGTAGTAAGGGTACCCGATAATACCGGCACGAATACTTCACCCGCGGCCATTTTCGCAGCCCTGACGGGCGACATTTTGCCTTTCGAATCCACGAATATCCGGTGCGTGTTTTCAATTACCACAATGGCATCGTCCACGATGATGCCCAAACCGAAGAGCAACGCGAACAATACGATGAAGTTCAGCGTAACATTCGTACCTACGATCAGGTCCGCCGCCGGCAGGAACATGAAGGCCACGAACATACTGAGCGGCACCGAAAGCGCCACGAAGAACGCGTTGGTGATGCCCATGAAGAACATGAGGATGATGAGCACGAGGATGAACCCGATCACAATCGTGTTCACCAGTTCGTTGAAAGAAGTGCGGGTAAGTTTACTCTGATCCCCGGTGATTACTACGTTCAGGTTTTCCGGGTAGTAATTCTTTGTAAGGTCGTCGACTACTTCCTTCACCGCATCGGAAGTCTCAATCAGGTTCTCCCCCGATCTTTTAATGATGTTGAGGGTGATTACTTTTTTACCATTCAGGCGTGCATAGCTCTCCGTATCCTTGATGGTATCTTTTACGGAAGCGAGGTCACGCAAATAGAGCGGCGCTCCGGTGGAATTTCTTACTACGATGGATTCAATGTCGGCAGCGGTTTTGAGCTGACCTTTCAGTTGCAGGGTCCGTTTCATGTTGCCCACTTCCAGTTGTCCGCCGGAGATGTCCATATTTTCACGGGCCACGGCGCCGGCAATGTCATCGTAGGTAACATTGGCGGCCTGCATCCTGTAGTTGTCCACGTTGATCTGGAACTCCCTCTCAGGCGCACCTACCAGGTCCACCCGGTTGATCATGGGCAGTTCTTCCAGCCTGTCCTGCGTTTCATCGGCCATTTCCTTCAGCTTCATCAGCTCGAAATCGCCGCTGATATTCACGTACATGATGGGCTGGTCGGAGAAGCTCACTTCCTGCACGGTGGGTTCCTGGGTGAGATCGGTGGGCAGGTCGGTTTCCGCTTTGTCCACCGCGTCTTTCACTTTTTGTAAGGCGATATCCACTTTCACATCGGTATCAAACTCCACCATGATGGCCGAGAAATCCTGTACGGAAGTACTGGTCACCTTGGTGATTTTGGCGCCAGTGATGGATTTGATTTGTTTTTCAATGGGCTGTGTTACCAGGTTCTCCATATCTTTTGGTGAGTTCCCTACATACACCGTTTGAATGTAGATGGTAGGAATCACGATATCGGGGAACTGTTCTTTGGGTAAGGTTCTGAAGAGCGTCACACCTACTACTGAGATGAACAGCATCAGCAGGTAGATGGAGGTCTTGTTGTTGATACTCCAGGAGGTAGGTTTAAACTGCTTAAACTTACCGGATAAACTTTCTAGATGGCTCATGTATGGGCGAATAAGTTATGAGTAGAATTACTTGGCTTCCGTGGTAATGGGTTGGCCATCGTACAGGCCCTGGAATCCTTCTGTTATCAACACATCTCCGGGTTGGAGCCCACTCTTCACTTCCAGTTTGTCGGCATACAGTTCTCCCACGGTAACGGTGCGTTTGCGCGCCACCATTCCTGCTTTCTCTTTCACGGCCACGAGTACGAACTTGCTGGTTTCATCGTTCTGCAAGGTGTTCACGGGAATGGTGATGGCATCTTTGTTGCCGTAATCCTTGATGCGCACCTTGGCCACCTGGTTCGGGCGAACTTTGGAATTTCCGGGCACTTTAGCTTCTATGTAGAAAGAACGTGTGGCTGGATCGATCACTGAACTTACCACATTCACGTTGGCGGTGATGGTGCGGTTGTTGTCGTCGGGCAATACGATTTCCACCTGACTGCCTTTGGTAACGCGTCCCAGGTAATTTTCCGGTACGTTGGCCACCACTTTAAGACTGCTGGTGTTTACTATACGGATTTGCGGACCGGTGGCACTCATACCCGTGAAAGCCTCTCCTACACGCACGTTCACTACATCGGCAACACCGGCTGTAGGCGCGGTAACATTCATCAGGCTGATCTGGTTTTCGAAGATGGCGATGTTCTTTTCAAGGCTCTCCACCTGTGTTTTGGCGGTGAGCACATTTTGGTAAGCGCCAATGCCCTGATCCCACAGATTTTTGGTCCTGTTATAAGTATCCCTTGCGGTTTCGAGTTGCACTTTCAACGGGGCGATCTGCTGGCGGATTTGTTGGTCGTCGAGCCTTGCGAGCAGTTGTCCTTTTCTTACCGC
>CAMLPA010000290.1 GCA_946481605.1 uncultured Flavihumibacter sp.
CGAAAAAGTAAAAAGAAACGGGCGTATCAAAGAACGATACGCCCGATTTATTTCATTCATATTTTCTCATGAAGTATTTCCAAAAAAAATCTCAGCCATCAACAAGCAAGATATTAAATCAATAGCACACGTTGCGCCGCCTTGTTGCGAAGCATGACGCAATTGTGAGAAATAAAAAGTAGCCCTCTTTCTTCAACTTTTTCCCTGCAGAAGTCCGAAAACATACAAGGACTTGCGTCCTTGCTCCCTAGCGTCTGCGCAGTGCACAGCACAAGCAGTTGCGTGAAAAAAATTGTCAGTGCACAATATCGCTGAAATCCTACAATGAATCCTTCTTCGCCCCCAGGTTCGCATATTTATTCACCGCATTACAATCCACCTCTTTCAAAGGAAACCCTGTAAACTGAAGCTGCGAACGGTCCGAAAAAACCATTCTCCCGTTTTTCTCTTCCACCGGCCCATAGCCTTCCACCATCGAATCGCCCTGTTTCAAAAAACTCACTTCTCTGATAGAAACTTTTCCTTCCGACATAAAAGTATATTCCCCGAACAAAGTATCTCCGGAAGCCTGCAATACCACCATCCCTACATTTTTATCCTTCTCAAAAAGATTGTAAGTCAGGTTGCCTTTTATGGAGTCCGCGCTCACGATCATCGACATGCTGATGGTGTCCCTGCCATTTATGCCGGCGTAGCAAAGTGCCACATTGCTTTTCGGTACAAAAGCGGAGCCGTTCTTTCCCCCTTCCACCCCATCGGGACTGGTTGGTTTAGGATCTGCATTGTTACAGGAAAAAAGAAAGATGGCTGCCGCGAAAGCCGGAATCTGAAAAAGTTTCATGGTAATTTTTTTTAATGAACACAAAACGTGTCCATTCATAATGATAAAATTTAATAGAAATAAAGATAATCGAATTCGTGGGCAGAATAAATGTTATCAGGATGAAAGGAAAATTTTGAATCCGGCCTACTGAAAGAAAATAACGGAAAGGCTTCCGGGCAAAACACTGATTCGGGTAACGGAAAACAACGTCGGTGGCACCGATTCCGCGAATTTCGCGCCCAAGGGCGTTTTCTTCCAAAAGATTAACACCGTGCACATCAACAGAAAAACACGGTACCCGGTGGCACCGCTATACCGGTGGCACCGGGGTACGCAATTCCTTCGTAAATTGCACCCATGTTTAATTACCTGGAAGGATTGAATGAGCAGCAACGAGAAGCTGTATTGCATAAAGACGGACCCATCATGATTGTTGCCGGCGCCGGCAGCGGAAAAACCAAAGTACTCACTACCCGTATTGCCCACCTCATGGCACAGGGGGTAGACGCGTTCAACATACTCGCCCTTACCTTTACCAATAAGGCCGCTGCGGAAATGAAGGAAAGGATTGGTAAGATTCTCGGCAACAGCGAGGCGCGCAATTTATATGTGGGTACGTTCCACAGTGTTTTCGCAAGGATTCTGCGCGGGGAAGCCCACAACATCGGGTACCCCAACAACTTCACGATATACGATACCGACGATTCAAGGAGCGTGCTGAAAACGGTGATCAATGAAATGAATCTCGACGACAAGCACTACAAACCCAATGTGGTGCACAGCAGGATTTCAGGAGCAAAAAACGCACTCGTCGGCCCCGCAGAATATGCCACCGATTATTATATTCAGCAGGAAGACATGCGGCAGAACCGGCCGGAGATCGCCCGCATCTTTGACGCATACGTGAAAAGATGTTTCAAAAACGGCGCGATGGACTTCGACGACCTGCTGCTGAAAATGTATGAACTGCTGAACACGCAGCCTGATGCACTGCACAAATACCAGCATAAGTTCAAATACATACTCGTAGATGAGTACCAGGATACCAACCCCGCCCAGTACGCCATCATCAAACTGCTCGCAGCCATGCACGAAAACATCTGTGTGGTGGGTGATGATGCGCAAAGTATCTACTCTTTCCGGGGGGCTACCATCGAAAATATCCTCCAGTTCCAGAAAGATTACGATGATGTAAAAGTGGTGAAACTGGAACAGAACTACCGCTGTACGCAGAATATCCTGAACGTTGCCAACGAAATCATCAGCAACAATAAAGGACAGATTCCTAAAAACCTCTGGACCGATAACGCACAGGGCGAAAAGATCAGGCTGGTCCGTACGATGAGCGACAATGAGGAAGGGCATTTCGTAGCCGATACCATCCAGGAGCAGAAGCTGCGCAACCATTTCAACAACCGAGATTTCGCGATCCTCTATAGAACAAACGCACAGAGCCGCGCATTTGAAGAGAGCCTGAGAAGAAAAGCCATCCCCTATAAAATATTCGGCGGCATGTCTTTCTATCAAAGGAAGGAAATCCGCGACTTTGTGGCTTACCTCCGTATCATCGTGAACGGTCAGGATGAGGAAGGGCTGAAGCGTATTATCAACTACCCCGCCAGGGGAATCGGGAAGACCACCGTTGAAAAAGCGGTGATCGTTGCCAACGAGCAGAATATCTCTATGTGGCAGGTACTGGAAAGAGCCGGAGAATTCGGATTCAAGGCGGGTACGTTGGAGTCGATCCAGCAGTTTGTTCAGATGATAAAGTATTTCCGTGCATTACTGAACGATAAGAATGCTTACGATGTGGCGCAGCAGGTAGGTAAGCATACCAACATGGTGAAGGAACTTTTCTCCGATAAAACATCAGAGGGCCTGGCGCGTTACGAGAACGTGCAGGAATTGCTGAACTCTATCAAGGAGTTTACAGAAACCCCTGATACGGAAGATGGAGAGCAGGTGGATAAATCACTCGGGGCTTACCTTCAGCAGATCACACTGCTCACGGATGCCGATAACGACGAAGATGAGAATGCGGATGTGGTGAAACTGATGACCATCCACGCGGCGAAGGGGCTTGAATTTCCCGTTGTATTTTCTGTGGGACTCGAAGAAACTTTGTTTCCCAGTGCCATGTCCATCAATACCAGGGAAGAATTGGAAGAGGAACGGCGGTTGTTTTATGTAGTGGTTACACGAGCGAAAACCAGGTTATGGATTTCTTATGCGAATAGTCGTTACCGCTTCGGGCAACTGGTGCAGAATGAACCCAGTCGTTTCCTCGAAGAAATTCCTGATGAATACCTTGACCGCAGCTACTCAGGTGGTGGTGCCCGCAACCAGGGCGCTTCCTTTACCGGAGGATCAGCTTTCGAAAGAATGAAAGGTGGTTTCGGCGCAGCCGCGCAGGCAGAAAAAATGTATGGTCCTCCGCCAGCCAAAAGAAAGGATACCAAACCGGCATACATGCCGCCCCCGGCGCCCGCCAAAGTGGTGGAACATGTGCCTTCAACCGATTTCGTGGCGAGTGATACCAGTAACTTACAGGTAGGTCAGCAGGTGGAACACCAGAAGTTTGGGTTCGGAACTGTGGCCAAGTTGGAGGGGTCCGCGCATAACCCGATTGCTACGATTAACTTTCAGCACAACGGGGAGAAAAAAATTATGCTGAATTACGCGAAGTTGCGGATAGTGGAGTAGGGTTTCTGAGAAGGAGTTTGGTTTTCACGCAACTGCTTTGTGCTGTGCACTGCGCAGACGCAAAGGAGCAAGGACGCAAAGCCTTGTTTGGTTTGCATTCCTTGTGTATCTCGTTACGCGGGAACAATAGATTGTGATGCTGCTTATTAAGCAGCAAAAAACATGCTCATAAAGCGCGCCTTTATTCAACCATTCCAAAATTAAACCGCTCCTTGCGTCTTTGCTCCTTTGCGTCTTTGCGTGAAGCAATTGCGAGAACCTGTTACAACAACACCGCAAGACTCCGTACCACAGCCCCCAAACGCACCGCATCGTGGATCTTTTGCTTCGAAGCCCCATGCAATACAATGTTCTTCTCGTGTGAAGTCACGCACATTTCACAGCCGTTCACAGCACTCACCACCAGGCTGATGGTTTCGAACAGTTCCTTGCCCAGCACCGGGTTGGCCATGATGCTCATGCGGATGCCGGCGGGAGCAGTATTGTAGAAATCTTCGTGCATAAAGTGGCGGAAGCGGTAATATACGTTGTTGGCGGCCATCAGCGAAGTACAACTGATCACTTCGGCCAGTTCCTTATCGGTGGCACCTTCTGCTTTTGCTTTTGCAGTGAACGCTTCCTGCAGCAGTGTGTTCTTTTCATTTACGGCTACGGCAAACGCGATAAGATATGCTTCTTTACGTGGCAGACTCTCCGCCTGAAGGGAGTTGGTAATATTGATCTTCAGGTCTTTCAGATAACGGGCATCAGTAGCTGCGAGTAATTTCAGGGAAGGCGTAACGGCAGATGGATCAATGCCGAGGTCCTGGAGCAATGCAACGGCATTGTCCGTGGTATTTGCGGTTCCGAACATCATGGTAATAAATTTGAGGAGAAAGGAAACCGGCTATCCTGGGTCGTTCATCCGGGCTGTTGTTTCTTATGTTGTGCTTTGGATAGCCGGTTCCTTAAGAAGATAAAGAAAAAATTATGCGGTCAGTGTGGCTTCACCTTTCTGCCAGTTGCAGGGGCAAAGTTCATCTGTTTGCAGTGCGTCGAGTACGCGGATCACTTCTTTCACGTTACGGCCCACGTTCAGGTCGTAGAGGGATACCCAGCGAACGATGCCTTGGGGGTCAACGATGAAAGTGGCGCGGTAGGCGATCTTTTCTTCCGCTTCCAGGATACCGAGTTGTTCGGCCAGTGATTTGGAAGTATCGGCCAGCATAGGGAATTGCAGGTCGCGAAGGTCTTCGTGATCCCTTCTCCAGGCAGCGTGAACGAACTCACTGTCAGTGGAAGCACCCACCAGTACCGCATCGCGGTCCGCGAAGTCCTGGTAGTGTTTGTTGAATTCCGCGATCTCTGTAGGACAAACGAAAGTAAAGTCTTTCGGCCACCAGAACATCACCATCCATTTTCCTGCGTTTTTGATCTCATCGTAAGAAAGATCATAAAACTCTTTTCCTTTCTCAATGGATACTACTGCTTTCTTGTTGAATCCGGG
>CAMLPA010000291.1 GCA_946481605.1 uncultured Flavihumibacter sp.
GTGGTGGGTGCAACTTTCCTGGCCTATCTTTTTAACATGTATGGGGTGCGTTACCTGGGCGCCTCCGTTACCGGATCATACATTTATTCTCAACCGGTATTTGCCGCACTCATCGCCATGATCTTTATGGGAGAGGCGCTTACTCCATACAAGATACTGTCCGCTTTACTCATCTTTACCGGTGTTTTTCTGGCGACTTTCAGGAAAAAAACGGATGCTTAGGCGCATCAAAAAACCAGAACTTCGTGGCGCGTTCTTCGAAATCCTTCCAGGAAGACAGATTTGTTTTGGCAGCAACCATGCTACAGGTGGGCATATTGTCGATATTCACCCCTGATAGCCTGTTGGCGAAATAGGTTATGCCCGGATTATGGGAGAAGAGCGCGATTGTTTTTGCAGTGTCGGGAAGTTGTGTGAGCACCAAACTGAAAACATCCGGTTCGGGAAGATAGAGTTCCGGTTTCCAGGCGATGGCCTTCTCCGGATAATTCAGTACGGCGGCGAACCCTTTTGCCGTAGTGGCTGCGCGTTTTGCGGTGCTGCTCACCAGGAGGTCGGGGTGAATGCCTCTATTGAGTAAACGGGCGGCCATCATGGGAACATCGCGCTTACCGCGCTCGTTGAGTGGACGGTCAAAATCGCTCGTGTCGGGGTCGGCCCAACTGCTTTTGGCGTGTCGTATAAGGATGATGGTGCGCTCCATGGGATGTGATTGAAGTTTTCTGCGGTGGAAATAATTTTTCTCCGTGGTTGCCGGTTACCTGTTTTCGATAACAATATCGAACTTATGCAGCAAACCGGGCACGCCGGCAAGGGAGAACTTTGCTTTTTTGATCCGGTTCATGGCGGGATCAATGGCGTAATTGTAGGCGGTACGTAAATCGGCCTTTTCCAGGACTGTCTGCTCAAACAGGGCCAGGTGAAGGTCACATTGCTCAAATACAGCGGCGGAAAGGTCGCAATGGGAGAAATCCGTCTCCTGTAACTGGCATTCCCGGAAGACCGTCTTCTTCAGTTTCTTGCCATAAAAAGTGGCATGGTTCAACTGGCATTGTTCGAAACTGAAAGAGAGGCCGAAGTCATTACACTGGTCGAACCGTACGCCCAGCATTTTGCACCCTTTGAATACCACATCCTGGAATGAAGTATTGCCGGGTTGTACGAGGCTGAAGTTACAATCGGTGAATACGCAGGAAGAGAATGTTCGCGAGCCCAGTATGAGGTTGGAGAAATCACACTTGGTAAAGGTGCAGCCATCAAAAGTAGCGGCGGCCAGGGACTGGTGGTGAAATTAATATCGTTGAACACCTGGTCCTCCACAAATTTTTCCATAGTAAGGGCTTTGCATGAAAAAGGGAGAAGCGGTCAACTTCTCCCTAAGTTTGTAAGATGGCGGTCTGACATAGGAAAATTATATCTGGCTGCTGATTTCCTTCGCACATTGCAACAAAATGCCTGCCACAAATGAACTTTCCGCTTGATCTATGTCAAAGAAACGTTTTAGTAACCACGAACATTCCTTCCTTCCATATAATTGAGGAAGGCTTTGTTCACCACTCTGTTTCCTCCTTCTGTGGGATAATTACCTGTGAAGTACCAGTCGCCGGTATTGGTGGGACAAGCCTCGTGCAGGCTCTCAATGGTCTGGAAAACCACTTCCACGGGAAGGTTCAGGCCCTGAGGTGTAATGAGTTGCGCCACTTTCTTCGACACCTGTTCAGGTGTGAAAGGCTTGTACACCTGCTGCACCACATTCTCGAGGTGAAGCTGGTTGTTGCGCTGGAGTTCTTTGCATCTCTTATAAATATCCTGTAACAATTCTTCCTGTCCTGTTTCGCGGAGCAATTGAATCGCGGCCTGGAAAGCTACGAAATCGCCCAGTTTACTCATATCGATGCCGTAGCAATCGGGGTACCTGATCTGCGGAGCGGAAGATACCACGATGATTTTTTTCGGTTCAAGGCGGGAAAGCATCCGGATGATACTTTCTTTCAGGGTGGTGCCCCTCACGATGGAATCATCGATCACCACGAGGGTATCCACGCCTTTGCGCACGGTACCATAAGTGATATCGTACACGTGCTGCACCATTTCATTCCTGCTGCTGTCTTCGGTAATAAAGGTGCGCATTTTCACGTCCTTGATGGCGAGTTTCTCGATCCGCACCCGACGGTTCACCATTTCGGCGAGTTGTTCTTCGGTAAAATCCTTACCCCAGGAAAGTATCCGCTGGATCTTGATTTCGTTCAGGTAATCCTCCATTCCTTTGAGCAGGCCGTAGAAAGCAACTTCTGCGGTATTGGGAATAAAGGAGAAGATGGTATTCTTCAGGTCGTACTGGATCAGTTCCAGGATCGGTTTCCGGAGGTTGTAACCCAGTGTGGACCTTTCTTTGTAAATTTTTTCGTCGTTGCCACGGGAGAAGTAAATCCTTTCGAAGCTACAGGCTTTTCTTTCTTTCGGCGCAACGATCTGATCGATCACGATATCGCCTTTGTTGTTCACGTGCAGCGCCTGTCCCGGCATCAGCTCCTGCACTTCATTTTCTCCCACATTAAATGCGGTGCGGATAGCAGCCCTTTCAGAAGCAGCCACCACCAGGTCTTCACTGATGTAGTAATATGCGGGACGAATACCATTTGCATCGCGGAACACGAAGGATTCTCCGTTGCCAATCAGTCCGCCCACGGTAAATCCGCCATCGAAAAGCGGCACCGCTTTTTTCAGTGCGCCGATCACATCGGGGTTATTCGGACTTAGTTCATCAGCCTGCTCGAGGAAATGGTGGATCACTTCCATCATGGCGGCGAGGTCACTCTGGCGTTGGAACTCTCCCGGATCAATGTTCACCAGGGAGAAAAGTTCTTCGGTGTTCACCAAATTAAAATTCCCGGCCAACGCGAGATTGCGTGCGGGAATCGTATGTCTTTTGATAAAGGGGTGGCAAAATTCAATATTGTTTTTGCCCTGCGTGCCGTAGCGGAGGTGGCCGATCATGAGTTCGCCGAGCGAATCCACGTGGCCTTTCATAATCTCCGTGTGTTGCCTGATATCGGGCTGATAGCGTTCCAGCTCTTTCATTTCAGCGCCAATCCTGGCGAAGATATCGGCGATGGGCTGGTTGGCGTTGCTTCTCATCCTGTGGAGGAACGGCGTTCCGGGTGTGGTATCCAGTTTTACGGTGGCGATGCCCGCCCCGTCCTGGCCCCGGTTGTGCTGCTTTTCCATCAGCAGGTACAACTTATTCAATCCATACAGAACCGTACCATATTTTTCCTGGTAATACGAAAATGGCTTACGTAAACGAATGTATGCGAGTCCACATTCGTGTTTTATAGCGTCACTCATGATGGGGAAATAGGCCGCAAAGGTACGGTGATTTTCTGCAAAAAGGTGCAGTGAATTTGTTAAGAAGAGAGAAGCGGGAAGAAACAAGGCAAGAAAAAACCCCTCTGTTTTCATAGGAGGGGCAATTTCTCAAAAGGCATTGGACCTTGTTAGGTTGTAATTCTGTTTTTCGGTCAGGATTAGGATTTCTTTGTTCCTATAGGTTACGGATTGAAATACGTTA
The DNA here is from genome assembly GCA_946481605.1 of uncultured Flavihumibacter sp. The sequence continues at coordinate 3,572 of CAMLPA010000291.1, forward strand.
TTGTTCAACAAAGATGCGCATTACATCTCCCTTCACGCAACATTTGAACGCCAAATTCTGCTTGTTAAGCGTATAACTGATGGCCCGATAAGGGTTTACTTCTATACGGGAAGTGTGGCGTTGTTGATAAAATTGATGAGTGCCGCCGTATTCTTGAGGTTCAACTTTTTAAGGATGTTATGGCGGTGCGCTTCCACTGTTTTAATAGAGATATCGAGGATAACGGCGATCTCTTTGGAAGACATGCCCTCTTTGATGTGCTTGATGATTTGTATCTCTCTTTCAGAAAGAGAAGAAATGCCTGGCGCTTCGTCTTCTTCCCCGAGTATCTGCTGTGAAATAATATTCTTGATCTCGTCACAAACGAACTTTTGCCCGTTGTAAACAGCCAGGATGGCCTCAATCATTTCTTCGCGGGAAGAGTTCTTGGTAACATAGCCTTTCGCGCCGATCTTCATCATTTGTTTGGCGTAGGCGGGTTGGGAATGCATGGAAACACCGATGATCTTCACATCGGGAAGCTGCTGGAGGATATCGCGGGTGGCATCCAGTCCGGAAACGGGCGCCATATTGATGTCCATCAGGATAACATCGGGCTTTACCCGCACAGCATCTTTAATGGCCTCACCGCCTTCACGGCTTTGGGCCACCACTTCAAGGCGGTCGTCAAGACCAAGCACGTACGACCATGTTTCGCGGATCAGCTTATGATCGTCGGCAATTTGTATCTGGATTTTGCTCACAGTTGGGGGGAATAAGGGTTTACAAAGGTATATTGGTTATTTCTCATTGGATTGTACCGATAAAAATCTAATGAATAAACCTTAAATGAAAGGGGTATTTACTAATTTTTGCAGCGCTAGTTGTTAAACTGAGGGCAGAATAAGTGTTAACCCCTACATATTATTATTTTTTCCCTGCTTTAAGTAAAGGTAAACTTACATAAAGTCGGCATCCCTTCCCGGGGGCGGATTCAATCGTTACTTTGCCACCGAATATTTCGGCACGGTTACTCATGTTCTTCAATCCCAATCCGCGGGCAGCTTTTTTAAGCTGAAACCCTTTTCCATCATCCGTGACAATCAGTTCAGCGAGCGTGGGTTTTATATGAAGCTGAATATCCACAGCCGCGGCATCCGCATGGCGGACAATATTGTTCAACTGCTCCTGGATGATCCTGAAAAAAGTAAGCTTCTGCCCTGGCGACAATACTTCAGTTTTTCCTTTAGTACTGAAATTGATCAGTAATCCTGTACTCAGACTAATCGTATCCGTTAGTTCGAGGATAGCGGCCTTCAAGCCCAGGTCTCCGATGGAAGGCGGCACCAACGACTTGGATATTCTCCTGATTTCATTGATCGCCTGCACTATATTCTGCCTGCTTTTCTCAATCATTGCCGGTGCGTTTGCCGGATCGGAAAGCGCCAGGTCCAT